>JBBILK010000499.1:0-2520 GCA_037444965.1 Actinomycetota bacterium
GGTCTCGAGCCCCTCGTCGACGAGGTCGCTGGCGAAGGCGAAGATCGACGTCTCCACGGTGAGCGATCAGGTTCCGAGCCGCGAGAGCACGGCGCCGGCCGTGTCGACCCGTGCGAACTTCATGGCCAGGTTGCGGAGGGTCGCCTCGGCCAGCTCGTCGTCGAACGAGGCCACCCCGTCGCGCACGACGACCATCTCGAAGCCGCGGTGGAATCCCTCCCGGACGGTCTCCTCGACACAGATCTGCGTGACCGTGCCGGTGACCACAGGCTGCGTCGCCCCGCGCGCCCGGAGGACGTCCTCGAGCGTCGTGTTGTGGAAGCCGCCGTAGCCGTACTTGTCCACGAGGGGCTCGTCCGGCCGCGGCTCGAGCTCCGGGATCACGGCGAAGCCCTCGAGCCGCTCGGGCCGGTCGCCGTACGAGCGCACGACGCCGGGCCAGCACGAGCGAAGCTCGGGGCCGCACTCCGGCGACCAGGTCCACATCAGCGTTCGCCCGGGACCGCAGGTGAAGCGCGTGAAGACCACCGGGCGCCCGCTGCTGCGGAAGGCCTCGAGGAGCCGGCTGATCGTCGGGATGATCGCGCGCGCCGCCGGAACCTCCTGCGGCGCGCCGACCCGCACGAAGTCGTTCTGCATGTCGACCACGACGAGCGCCTGGCGCCCGGGGTCGAGCGGGAACGGCTCGGCGCTGCTCACGGAGCGCATCGTAGACACCGGCGCCTCGGGTTGAGGCTCGTTCGCGAGGCTCGCTCGGACCGAGCAGCATCAAGATGATTCCAAGACATCATCATGATGCTAGAATCGTGAGCGTGCGAACGACTGTCGTTCTCGACGACGACGTCGCGGCCGCGGTCGAGCGGATGCGCAGGGAGCGCGGCATCGGGCTCAGCGAGGCGCTGAACGAGCTCGCGCGACTCGGCCTGGCCGCCAAGCCGCCGCGCAAGCGCTTCCGGCAGCGGTCGGAGCCGCTCGGACTGAAGCTCGACGTCACCTGCGTCGCACGGGCGATCGAGGAGCTCGAAGGCCCAGCCTCGCGGTGATGCTCGTCGATGCGAACATCCTGCTGTTCGCGATCGACGAGACGAGCCGCTTTCACGCTGCCGCAGCCCAGTGGCTCGAAGAGCAGCTCAACGGACGCGGGCGGGTCGGTCTCCCCTGGCTCTCGCTCGGTGCGTTCCTGCGCATCAGCACTCACCCGCGCGCGTTCGAGCGGCCTCTGGCACCCGAGCACGCCTGGCAGTACGTACAGTCCTGGCTGGAGGCTCGAAACGTCTGGATCCCCGTGCCGACGGATCGCCATGCGGGCGTGCTCGAAGAGCTCATGATTCGGTACGACATTCGTGGGACGAGCGTCACCGACGCACGGATCGCCGCTCTCGCGGTCGAGCACGGACTCACCGTCTGCTCGGCGGACACGGACTTCGCCCGCTTCACGGAGGTTCGCTGGCTCAACCCGGTCGCTCCGACCTGACCCGGCAGCGGTGGCGCTGAGGATCGGCATCGGCGGGCTCTGGCACGAGACCAACACGTTCGCGCCGGGGCTGACCGAGCTGCACGACTTCGAGCGGTACGCGCTCGCTGACGGGCCGCTCGCCGTGCGCGAGGCGCTCGCCGCCACGGGGACGGAGGTCGGCGGCGCGCTCGAGGCCTGCGCGGGGCTCGGTCTCGTCCCCGTTCCGTTCTTCTGGGCCGCCGCCGTGCCAGGGCCGACGGTCTCGGCCGAAGCCCGCGCGGTGCTCTGGGAGCGCTTTCTCGCCCGGCTCGAGGAGTCGCTGCCGCTCGACGGGCTCGTGCTCGCGCTGCACGGGGCGATGGTCAGCGAGGACGTCGAGGATCCCGAGTCCGACCTCCTCGCACGCGTGCGGGAGCGCGCCGGCTCGATCCCGATCGCGGTCGTTCTCGACCTGCACGCGAACCCGGGGCACGGGCTGCTCGAGGCGGCCGACCTCGTGCTCGCGTACGCGACGTACCCGCACACGGACGCGGCCGCCCAGGCGGCGGAGGCGACCCGCCTGGTCGTGGAGACGATCGACGGCGAGCTCGCCCCGCTCGTCACCGGCCGCCGGCTGCCGCTGCTCACCTGCCCGCTGGTTCAGGGGACGGCCGACCGGCCGATGGCCGACCTGCTCGAGCGCGCCCGCCGGCTGGAGGCTCGCCCGGGCGTCGCCCGGGCCAGCCTGCTTCCCGGCTACGCATACGCGGACGTCGAGCGGCTCGGGTTCGCCGTCGTCGTGAGCGGGGAGGACGGCCCGGCGAACGCGGCGGCCGACGAGCTCGCGGACGCCGTCTGGGCGCGCCGCGACGACTTCAGGCCGGCGCTGCTCGGGGTCGAGGAGGCAATCGAGCGCGCGCTGCGGAGCGCCGGCCCCGCCGTTCTCTGTGAGGTCTCGGACAACGTCGGCGGCGGCGCGCCCGGGAACGCGACGCACGTGCTGGGCGCGCTGCTCGGAGCGGGCGCGACCGGAGCCGTCGTCGTGCTGCACGATCCGGTCGCCGTCAAAGAGGCGGCCGCAGCGG
>JBBILK010000500.1:0-2517 GCA_037444965.1 Actinomycetota bacterium
CGACCGAGCTCGTCGGGGCGATCCTCCGTTCGGCGGGCCGGCCCGTCGCCGTCGCCGGCAACGTCGGCCGCCCGCTCTGCGCGCTCGACGGCGAGCTCGTGCCCGGTCAGGCCGTCGTCTGCGAGCTGTCGAGCTTCCAGCTCGAGGACGTCGAGCGCCTGCGGGTCCACGTCGCCGTCCTGCTCAACCTGACGGCCGACCACCTCGACCGGCACGGCAGCTTCGAGCGCTACCGCGAGGCGAAGCTCCGCATCTTCGAGAACCAGCGCGAGGAGGACGTCGCGGCCGTCCCGCACGGCTTCGAGCAGGTGCCCGGCCGCGGGCGCCGCGTCGAGTTCGGCGCCGCCGACCCGCTCCCGGCGGAGCCGCTGATCCCCGGCGAGCACAACCGCGAGAACGCGGCCGCCGCGACGGCCGCCGCCCGCGCGCTGGGGATCGCCGACAGTGCCATCGCCGAGGCGCTGCGCACGTTCCCCGGGGTGCCGCATCGCCTCGAGCCGGTCGGCGAGGTCCGGGGCGTGCGCTTCGTCAACGACTCGAAGGCGACGAACCCGGAATCGGCGGAGCGAGCGCTGCGAGCCTACCCGGCAGGGCTGCGCGTGATCCTGGGCGGCAGCCGCAAGGGGAGCTCCTTTGCCGCGCTGGCACGCTGCGCGCGCCAGCGCGGCATAGCTCGTGCCTACCTGATCGGCGAGACCGCTTCCGAGATTGCCGAGGCGCTCGCTGCCGAGGGCTTGCCGTCCGTGCACTGCGGCGACCTCGAGACTGCCGTGCACCGGGCCTTCGGGGAGGCCCGGCCCGGGGAGATTGTCCTGCTCTCGCCCGCGTGCGCGAGCTACGACCAGTTCCGGAACTTCGAGGAACGCGGCGAGCGGTTCCGCGCGGTCGTCGCGGCGCTCGAGGAGCGCCGGTGAAGGGTCCTGCGGGACCGGCGGCGCGGCGGCCGGGTCGGCGGGAGCGGGCGCAGCTCGAGCCCGGCCTGCTCGTGCTCGTCACGCTCGGCCTCGTCGCGTTCGGGCTCGTGATGGTGTACAGCGCCAGCTCCGGCCGAGCCGCGGTCGCGGCGGGCGACCCGGCCTACTACCTCAAGCGCCAGGGCATCTACGCGCTCCTCGGCCTCGTCGCCTTCGCGGTCCTCGCGCGCACCGACTTTCGCGCGCTGAAGCGGGTTGCCGGGCCGCTCCTCGTCACGAGCCTCGTCTTCCTCGTCGCGGTGCTCCTCGTGGGCGAGAGCGTGAACGGCGCACGGCGCTGGCTCAGCGCCGGCGGGCTCACCTTCCAGCCCTCCGAGCTGGCGAAGATCGGGCTGGCCGTCTGGGTCGCCGCCTTCCTGACCCGCCGAGCGGCTCCCGGCTCGCTCGGCGAGCTCGTCCGGCCGATCGGCCTCGTCACTGGCGTCACCGTTCTCCTCGTCCTGGCCGAGCCGGATCTCGGGACGGCGATCGCGCTCATGACCGCCGTCGCCGCGATCCTGCTCGTGGCGGGCACGAGCGTCCGCCTGATGGGGATCGCGACCGGCATCGCGATCCTCTGCGTCGTCGTCGCGTCCTGGGTCGAGCCGTACCGGCGCGCCCGCCTGCTCGCCTTCCTCAACCCGTGGGACGACCCGCACGGCGCCGGCTTCCAGGCGGTGCAGGCGCAGATCTCGCTCGGCTCGGGCGGCCTCTTCGGCGTCGGGCTCGGCGAGAGCGTGCAGAAGATCAACTTCCTGCCGGAGGCGTCCACCGACATGATCTTCGCGATCGCGGGCGAGGAGCTCGGGCTGATCGGGACGGTCTCGATCGTCCTCGCGTACGCCGCGTTCGCGTACGCCGGCTTCACGATCGCGCTGCGCTGCAAGGACCCCTTCGGCAAGCGCCTCGCCGCGGGACTGACCGCCCTCGTGTGCGGGCAGGCGGCGGTCAACCTCGGAGCGGTGCTCGGCCTCGCGCCGCTCACCGGCGTCCCGCTGCCGTTCGTCTCGTACGGCGGCTCGAGCCTCCTTGCCGGCCTCGCTGCGGTGGGCATCCTCCTTAACATCGCGGTGAGCGATGCACGAGCGTCGAGAGCTTCGGTGCGTGATCGGGGCCGGGGGGACGGCGGGGCACGTCCTGCCCGCGCTCGCGGTCGCGGACGCGCTGCGCGCCCGCGGCGTCACGGTGAGCTTCGCCGGCTCGCCTGAGCGGGTCGAGGGCCGCCTGGTTCCCGCCGCGGGCTACGACCTCGACCCGCTGCGGGTCGACGGCTTGCCCCGCGAGCCGAGCGCCCGGCGCAGGCGGGCGAGCCCGGCGGCGCAGCCCTCGATGATCCCCTGGTCGGTGACGTAGGCGCCGATGACGACGTTGCAGCGGATGAAGTCCGCGCCGCAGACGTGGGCGATCGACAGCGCTTCCTCGCAGGCGTTCCGGAGCACGTTCACGCCGACGTACATCGAGGTCGCGCGCCGGACCTCCGTGACGAGGATCGCCATCGCGGCGACGGTGGCAGGCGGGACGTGGTCGCGGAAGAGGGGCACGTCGCCGACGTTCTCGACAATGC
>JBBILK010000501.1:0-2514 GCA_037444965.1 Actinomycetota bacterium
GTCTGGATCATCGTCGTCGGGGGCCTGCTCGCCGGCATCGTCGCGCTCAACGTCGCCGCGCTCGAGCTCCGCATGGAGCGGGGCCGGCTGCAGTCGGAGCTCGTCGAGATCCGGGCGGAGAACGCCGAGCTCGAGTCGCAGATCTCGGCCGCATCCGCCCTCTCCCGGATCGAGGCGGCAGCCCGGGCGCTCGGCCTCGTCGAGCCGGTCTCGACCTCGTACGTGCAGCTCGAGCGCCGGCGGCCGTGACGTCGTGAGCGAGCGCCTCGCGAACCGGCGCGTCCGCCTGCTCGTGGCGCTCTTCGGGCTCGTCTTCGCGGCCGTGCTCGCACGAACCGTCTGGCTGCAGGGTGTGCGGGCGACCGACCTCGGGCAGCTCGCGGCGAGCCAGCAGCGCGAGACGATCGCCCTGCCCGCACGCCGAGGCACGATCTACGACCGGGCGGGAGTGGAGCTCGCGCTCGGGGAGGAGGCGACCACGGTCTACGCGAACCCTCGGGAGATCCGCGATCCCCAGGCGGTCGCGGCGGCCGTGGCGGCGAAGCTCGGAATCGACGTGGAGGGCCTCGCGGAGCGGCTCGCCGATCGGTCGCGCGGCTTCGTCTACGTGGCGCGCCAGGCAGACCCGGAGGCTGCCCGGCGTCTCGAGGGCCTGGACATCGCCGGTCTCGGCTTCTACGCCGAGGAGCGTCGGACGTACCCGCAGACGCGGGTCGCGAGTGCCCTGATCGGCTTTGCCGGGACGGACAACGACGGGCTTGCTGGGCTCGAGCTTCGCTACGACCGCGTTCTCTCCGGCCGCGACGGGGAGGAGACGATCGTTCGTGACCCCTTCGGGCGCCTGCTGGACGTCACCGACACGCAGCCCGTCCGCGACGGACGTGACATCACGCTCACGATCGACCACAGGCTCCAGGCGCGGGTCGAGCAGGTGCTGCGCGAGACGAGGATCGCCTGGCGCGCGCGGGGAGCGACGGCGATCGTCATCGACCCGCGCACCGGAGCGATCCTCGCCATGGCGGTCGAGCCCGGCTTCGACGCGAACCGCTACGGCGACTTTGCCAGCGAGCGCGTGCGCAACGGGGCGGTTACGGACACCTACGAGCCCGGCTCGACCTTCAAGGTCGTGACGGTCGCGGGTGCTCTCGAGGACCGGCTCGTCAACCCCCGGACGACGTTCGTCCTGCCAGACTCGATCCAGGTCTCGGACCGCGTCATCCACGAGGCCGAGGAGCGCGACACCGAGGCGCTGACCGTGGCGGAGATCCTCTCGCGTTCGTCGAACGTCGGCGCGATCACGCTCGCCCTCGAGCTGGGGAAGGAGCGGCTGGCGTTCTGGATCGACCGCTTCGGCTTCGGCCGGAAGACGGGCGTGGACTTCCCCGGCGAGAGCGCCGGCATCGTGCTCCCGCCCGGGAAGTGGACCGGCTCGACGATCGGCAACGTTCCGATCGGCCAGGGGATCGCGGTGACGCCGCTGCAGATGGCGGCCGCCTACGCGACGATCGCGAACGGCGGCGTCTGGCGGCGGCCCCATCTCGTCGAGCGGATCGGGACGCAGGCGCTTCCGCCGGTCGAGCGGGAACGGCTCTTCTCGCGCCGAACCGCCCGGGCGCTGGCCCGCATGATGGCGGACGTCGTCCTCGAGGGCACCGGCACGGAGGCGCGGGTCCCGGGGTACACCGTGGCGGGCAAGACGGGGACGGCCGCGAAGCCGGACGAGCGGGGCGGCTACTCGGAGCGGAAGTACGTTGCCTCCTTCGTCGGCTTCGCTCCCGCCCGGTCGCCGCGGGTCGTGATCCTCGTCGCCGTCGACGAGCCGAAGGGGAACATCTACGGGGGCACGGTCGCGGCCCCGGCATTCGCGAAGATCGCCGAGTTCGCGCTTCCGTACCTGGAGGTGCCGCCGGATGCGCCGGCCGCTGCCGCGGCTCCGAGCCCCGACGGCGCCGGCGTAGGGTAGGGGTACGCCCGCCCGCCTCCCGCTTCCAGCCTAGAGGAGAATTCCGCGCGGGTGTGTGACGGAGTGCGGAAAAGGGCGAGCAAAACGGCATCTTTTTCGGTCGGCCCTGGGAAGGAGCGGCGGCCGCCGTTGGTAGAATCCCGCTCCATCGACCTGGAGACCCTGAGCCTGGCCATCGGAGCGGCGCGCTCGGGGAGCGGCGCGTCGGTCGAGGTCCGCGGTCTCGCGTACGACAGCCGGCGTGCGGGCCCGGGGACGCTCTTCTTCTGCGTTCGCGGCCTCGAGTCCGACGGGCACGAGTTCGCCGCGGAGGCGGTCTCGCGCGGCGCCGCCGCGCTCGTCGTCGAGCGCGAGCTCGCGCTGCCGGTGCCCCAGCTCCTCGTTGCGGATGCCCGCGCGGCGATGGCGTCCGCGGCCGACGTCTTCTTCGGTCGCCCGACTCGAGAGCTTGCCGTGGCTGGCGTGACCGGCACGAACGGCAAGACCACGACAGCCTTCCTCCTCTTCTCGATGCTCGCCGCCGCCGGGCGGCGTCCCGGTCTGCTCGGCAC
>JBBILK010000502.1:0-2514 GCA_037444965.1 Actinomycetota bacterium
CGCCGTCGAGGACGTCTCGGCCGAGCGCCGGGAGCTCGACGCCGACACGTTCTACGCCGCCGGCATGGCCGTCTTCTTCCTCTTCTTCACCGTCCAGTTCGGCATCACGAGCCTCCTCGACGAGCGGCGGGAGGGCACGCTCGCCCGTCTCGTGGCCGCCCCGATCTCGCGGCTCGCGATCCTCGGCGGCAAGCTGCTCACGAGCTACGTGCTCGGCGTCGTCGCGACGCTCGTCCTGATCGTGGCGACCTCCTTCCTGCTCGGTGCCGACTGGGGCGATCCGCTCGGCGTCGCGCTGCTCGTGCTGGTCGGCGTGCTCGCCGCCACCTCGGTGATGGCGCTCGTCGCGACGGTGACGCGCACTCCCGAGCAGGCTGGCTACGCGGGCTCGGTCGTGGCGCTCGTGCTCGGGATGCTCGGGGGCTCGTTCTTCCCGATCTCGCAGGTCGGCGGGGTGATCTCGACCCTGAGCCTGCTCACGCCGCACGCCTGGTTCCTGCGGGGGCTTGCCGACCTGACCGGCGGCGGCGGAGCCGGCGACATCCTGCCCGCCCTCGGGGCGATCCTCGCCTTCGCCGCCGTCACCGGCGCCGTCGCCGTCGTGCGGCTCGAGCGGGCGGTACAGCCGTGAAGGCGCTTCTGATCGCGGGGACGAACCTGCGGCGGATGTTCCGGGAGCGCTCGACGATCTTCTTCGTGATCGTGCTACCGCTGCTGATCATCCTCCTGCTCGGCGCGGCGTTCGGCGGCCGGTTCACGCCGGAGGTGGGCGTCGTCACGGCCGGCTCCGGGCAGCTCGGTAAGGAGCTCGTCGCGGCGCTCGACGGGAACGAGGACGTCGACGTGCGGCGCTTCGAGACCGAGGCCGAGCTCGTGACGGCGGTCGAGCGTGGCGACGTGCAGGCGGGGCTCGTGCTGCCGGCCGGCTACGACACGACGCTTCGGACGAGCGGCCAGGCGACGCTCTCGTACCTCGCCCGTCCGGATCAGCTCGGGCAGCAGCTCCGCTCGACCGTCGACGCGGCCGTCGCGGGGCAGGCGGGTCAGCTCCGCGCGGCCCGCTTCGCAGAGGAGCTCGAGCTCGCCTCGTTCGAGGAGGGTCTCGAGGCCGCGGAGCGGGTCGCGCTCGCCCTGCCGGCGGTGACGGTGGAGGTGGAGACCGCCGGGGAGGCGCTCTTCCCCGAGGACGTCGGCCGGTTCGACCTCGGTGCCGCGCAGCAGCTCGTGCTCTTCGTCTTCCTCACCTCCCTGACCGGTGCGATCGCGCTGATCGAGACGCGCCGGCTCGGCCTCTCCCGCCGGATGCTGGCGACGCCGACTCCGGCCGGCGTCGTTGTCCTCGGCGAGGGGCTCGGGCGCTTCGCGATCGCGCTCGCGCAGGGGCTGATCATCGTCGCCGTGACCGCGCTCGTCTTCAGCGTCGACTGGGGCGACCCGCTCGCCGCCGCGATCCTGCTCGTCGTCTTCTGCCTCGTCGGGGCGGGAGCCGGCATGCTGCTCGGCGCGACGCTCGCAAACGATCAGCAGGCGGGCGCCGTCAGCCTGCTCGCCGGGCTCGGGCTGGCCGCCCTGGGCGGCTCGATGGTGCCGCTCGAGGTCTTTCCCGACACGGTGCGCACGGTCGCGCACGTGACGCCGCACGCCTGGGCGAACGACGCCTTCGCGGAGCTGATCCGCCGCGACGGCGGTCTCGGCGACATCCTGCTCGAGCTCGGCGTGCTCGCAGCCTATGCCGCCTGCCTGCTCGGGCTCGCCACCTGGCGGCTCCGCCGGGCGATCACGGCGTGACGCGAGCGGTGTAGCGTTTGCAGCGGAATGGCGGCGACGGAGGAGCGCAGGGAGGGAAGCGAGCCGGAGACCGGGACGTTCTCGACGATCTCGGGCCTGCCGGTGGAGCCGCTGTACTCGCCTGCCAACGTCGAGGTCGCGTACGGGCGCGACCTGGGCGATCCGGGCTCGTTTCCGTTCACGCGCGGCGTGTACGGGTCGATGTACCGGGGCCGGTTGTGGACGATGCGGATGTTCGCGGGCTTCGGGACGGCGCGGGAGACGAACGAGCGCTTCCACTACCTGCTCGAGCACGGCCAGACGGGGTTGTCGGTGGCGTTCGACATGCCGACGCTGATGGGCTACGACTCGGACCACCCGCGCTCGCTCGGCGAGGTCGGCCGCGAGGGCGTCGCGATCGACTCGCTCGCCGACATGGAGACGCTGTTCGAGGGGATCCCGCTGGGCGAGGTGTCCACCTCGATGACGATCAACTCGCCGGCGGCGATCCTGCTCGCCTTCTATGTGTGCGTCGGCGACGAACAGGGCGTGCCGCGCGATCGGCTCCGGGGGACCGTCCAGAACGACATCCTCAAGGAGTACATCGCGCAGAAGGAGTACATCTTCCCGCCCGAGCCGTCGATGCGGCTGTGCGTGGACATGATCGAGTACTGCGCGCGCGAGCTACCGCTGATGCACCCGATCTCGATCTCCGGCTACCACATCCGGGAGGCGGGCTCGACGGCG
>JBBILK010000503.1:0-403 GCA_037444965.1 Actinomycetota bacterium
CGCCGTCGTGCAGGTGCCGCTGTTCGTCAACGTCGGCGACCGGATCAAGGTCGACACGCGCGAGCGCCGCTACATCTCGCGCGCCTGACCCGGATGGCTGGTCGGACGTGACCGAGCTCTGGGACACGACGATCAGGCTCCTCTCGCAGGAGCCGCTCGCCAGGCACGTCTCCTCGGCACGGCTGCTCGAGCTCGCCTCCGTGCTCGACCGGGCCGGGTTCGCCTGCCTCGAGGTGTCGGGCGGCGGCTGCTTCGACGCGCTCGTGCACGGGGGCGTCGAGAGCCCCTGGGCCCGCATCCGGGCGCTGCGCGCCCGCTCGAAGACGCCGCTCGCGCTCGCGCTCCGCGGCCGCTTCCTCGTCGGCTCGCAGCCCCTGTTGGACGACCTCGTCCGACGCTTCGT
>JBBILK010000503.1:443-2473 GCA_037444965.1 Actinomycetota bacterium
CCGCGTCAACGACCCGCTCAACGACGTCTCGAACCTCGTCGCGGCGATCCGCGCCGTCCGGGAGACGGGGAAGGAGGCCGTGGTCGGCCTCGTCCACAACCCGGGCCCCGGCGGCGAGCCGGACGAGCTCGGGGAGCGCGCGAGGGAGGCCGCCGAGCTCGGCGCCTCGAAGATCATCGTCTCCGATCCCGCCGGGTCGCTCGACTCGGCACACGCGCAGGCACTCGTCGGCGAGGTACGGGAGGCGTGCGGGCTTCCCGTCGGGCTCTACTGCCAGGGCGCCGCGGGCCGGGCGCTCTCGGCCGCGATCGAGGGCGCCCGCGGCGGCGGCTCGCCGATCGCGTGCGCGATCTACCCGGTCGCGATCACGCTCTACCGTCCGTCGGCGGAGGCCCTGTCGCAGTCCCTCGAAGGCATCGGTCTCGACACCGGCGTCGACCTGGCGACGCTCTGGGAGGCGTGCGAGCTCGTCGACGCCGACCTCGGCGACATGCCGGTGACGCCGCTCACCCCGCGCGACGCGGTGCGTGCCGCGGAGCACCGGCTGCCCGCCGGCCTCGTCTCGATGCTCGACGATCGCCTGCGCGCCTACGGCGTCGCCGACCGTCTCGACGAGGTGCTCGAGGAGCTGCTGCGCGTGCGCGAGGAGTGCGGCTGGCCGCCGCTCTCCTCGCCGATCGCGAACATCCTCGGCTCGCAGGCGCTCCTCCACGTGCTTGCCGCCGAGCGCTGGCAGACCGTCGTGGACGAGGTGCGGTCGCTCGTCGCGGGCCGCTACGGCACGCCGCCGCGCGCCGTCGACCCGGTCGTGAAGCGCGCGATCGAGCTGCTCGGCGAGGGCGCGGCCGAGGCGGCGCCGCCCGACCTCGACGAGCTCCGGGAGGCCGCGCAGGGCCTCGCGACGAGCGAGGAGGATCTGCTGCTGCTCGCGCTGTTCGGGGCCGGGGCCGAGTCGCTCCTGCAGGCGCTCCGCGCGCGGGCGCGCGGCGAAGAGCCGCTCGCGGCGGCCGGCGTCGAGGAGTCGCGGGCGGAGCGGATCCGGGAGCTGATCGAGCTCGTCCAGGCGTCCGGGATCGGCGAGGTGACGATCGAAGAGGGCGAGATGCGCGTCACCGTGCGCCGCAGCGAGGAGGCGGCGCCGACGGCGCCCGCGCAGGTCGTGGCGGAAGCCGCCGAGCCCCTGCCGGCCGGGGAGCCGGCGGAGGGGCGGACGAACGGGCTCGTCCGGGTCGAGGCGCCCATGGTCGGCGTCTTCTACCGGGCCCCGCAGCCCGGAGCGCCGGCGTTCGTCGAGGTGGGAGACACCGTCGCCCAGGGGCAGACGCTCTGCCTGCTCGAGGCGATGAAGCTGTTCAACGAGGTGAAAGCCGAGCTCGACGCCGTCGTCCAGGCGATCTGCGTGGAGAACGCCCAGCCGGTCGAGTACGGACAACTCCTCTTCGAGCTCGAGCCCATCGACGGGCGTCCGCTGGACGCCCTCTAGCGTTGTTCCGGCGCATCCTGATCGCCAACCGCGGCGAGATCGCCGTGCGCGTCGCCAGGGCCTGCCGGGAGCTCGGGATCGAGACGGTCGCCGTCTACTCGACGGCCGACCGGGACGCGCTGCACGTGAAGCTCGCCGACCGCGCGGTCTGCGTGGGGCCGCCCGCGCCCGCCGAGAGCTACCTGAAGATCCCCTCGCTCGTCGGGGCGGCCGAGACGACGGGCTGCGAGGCCGTCCACCCCGGCTACGGCTTCCTGGCCGAGAACGCGGCCTTCGCCCGTGCCTGCGAGGGCTCCGACCTCGTCTTCATCGGGCCGCGGCCGGAGTCGATCGAGCTGATGGGCGACAAGTCGCAAGCCAGGGCGACGATGGAAGCCGCCGGCGTGCCGATCGTGCCCGGCTCCGCCGACCTCGCCGGCCTCGAGGACGCCCGGCGGCGGGCGGGCGAGCTCGGCTACCCGGTCCTGCTCAAGGCGACCGCCGGCGGCGGCGGCGGCGGTATGCGCCTCGTGTTCGACGCCGACGAGCTCGACGACGCCTACCACGC
>JBBILK010000504.1:0-2471 GCA_037444965.1 Actinomycetota bacterium
GTCGGCCGCAACACCCGCGGCCGCGGGTCGCGGTCGTCAGCCTAGCCTGCGACGGCCCGCGCGACGTCGAGCGTCGAGAGGATGCCGACCGGCCGGTCGGAGGCGGGATCGACGACGACGAGGTGGGCGGTTCCGTACTCGCGCATGAGCTGCGCCGCGCGCTCGAGCGTCTCGTCCGGGCCGGTCGTGACGACCGGGCTCGCGGCCGTGGCGCCCGCGGTCCGCTCCTCCAGGTCGGCGTCGATCGCGCCGACGAGGTCGAGGTCGGAGACGATCCCCCAGAGCCGCCCGTCGAACTCGCCGTCCTCGGGGCTCGCGAACACGGCGATGCAGTGAACCCGGTACTGGGCCATCATCCTCGCCACGGAGCGGAGCGGGGCCTCCGGCGGGCAGGTGATGATGCCGTGGTGCATCACGTCGGCGACACGAACCTGCTGGAGCTGAGCCTGGACCTTCATCGCGACTCCATGATCCCGCGGGGCTGCCGGGCCTCGCATCGGTACCGGCGCTGATCCTGCTGCGGGGAACTACGGAATCCGGTGTCGCCCGGGCGGGAGGGAGATAGACTTCCGGCGCCGCGGGAGACGACAAGGAGGAGCCTGATGAGGGTCAAGGATCTGATGGTGAGAGAGGTCGTCACGGTTGCTCCCGAGACGTCCCTCAAGGACGTCGCCTCGATCCTCGCGGAGCGCGGGATCTCGGGGCTTCCCGTCGTCGACGGCGACGAGGTCGTCGGGATCGTCTCCGAGGCCGACATCCTGATGAAGGCTCAGGCTCCCGGGCCGACCCGCGGCGCGCTCGGGCGGCTCCTGCACCCGCAGTCCGCGGAGGAGGTCGAGAAGCTCGAGGCACGAACGGCCGGCGAGGCGATGAGCTCGCCGGTGGTCACGATCGACGCGGGCGCCTCGATCGCGGAGGCGGCCTCGCTGATGGTTCAGCGAGGGGTGAATCGCCTGCCGGTCGTCGAGGACGGACGGCTCTCGGGCATCTTGACACGGGCCGACGTCGTGCGCGCGTTCACCCGCGACGACGCCGAGCTTGCGCGCGAGATCCGAGAGGACGTGATCCTGAAGAAGTTCTGGATCGCGCCGGAGACCGTGACCGTCACCGTCGAGAACGGGGAGGTGACGCTGGGCGGCGAGGTCGAGCGGCAGAGCGTCGCCGAGCTGCTCGCCTCCTACGTCGAGCACGTGCCCGGGGTTGTCTCGGTTCGCTCGACGCTGAGCTGGCGGGAGTCCGACCGGCCCTAGGCGGCAGGGAGGAACGGTGGGCAAGATCGTCGCCGGCGTCGACGGGTCCAGGGGCTCGCAGGCCGCGCTGCGCTTCGCCCTCGAGGAGGCGCGGCTGCGCGGCTCCTCCGTGACCGCGGTCTTCGCCTGGGCGATCCCGTTCGTGGCGGACGTGCCGACGGGCCTCCTGCCCTCGCTCCTCGCGGACTTCCGCGAGGACGCGGCGAAGGTGCTCGAGGACGCGATCGCGGAGGCCGACACGAGCGGGGTCGAGGTCGAGCGCCTCGTCGTCGAGGGCCCTGCCGGCGCCGCCCTCGTCGAGGCCGCGAAGGACGCCGAGCTGCTCGTGGTCGGCTCGCGCGGCCGCGGGGGCTTCAAGGGGCTGCTGCTCGGCTCGGTGAGCCAGCAGTGCGCGCACCACGCGGCGTGCCCGGTGGTGATCGTGCCGCATCCGCCAGGAGGCTGAGCCCGGCGCGCCGGCCGTCAGGAGACCGAGTAGGTCACCGTGACGGTGGCCTGGATCTCCTGGACGCCCGGCTCGATCGGCGTCGTCGCCGCGGCCTCGGCGGCCGCGTACGGCACCGGTGGGGACACGCCGGTGCTGCCCTCGACGACGCTCGTCAGCTCGCCGAGCTCGAGCCCGGCCGCCTCGGCGATCGTCTCCGCCTTGGCACGGGCATCCTCGAGCGCCTTCCCGAGCGCCTGCCGGTACGGGCCCGTCGGGTCCGAGACGGTGAGGGCGAGCGAGGAGACCTGGTTGGCCCCGGCCGCGACGGCGGCGTCGATCACCGCCCCCGCCCGCTCGAGCTCGCGGATCTTCGCGGTGACCGTGTTCGTGGCGGAGAAGCCGACGATCACGGAACCGTCCGAGCTGTACCGCGGGTAGACGGAGACCTGCTGCGTCTGGACGTCTTCGTCGGCGACGCCGGCGGCCTCGATCGCGTCGATCACCTCCTGCATCGCCTCGGCGTTCGCCGACAGCGCCTCGTCGGCGGTCGCCGCCTGCGTCTCGACGCCGAAGGACGCGTCGAGCCGGTCCGGAACGACGCTGACGCTTCCGGTTCCGGTGGCCGTGATCCCGGAGGACGCCCTGGCGCCGGCGGCCTGCGCGGTCATCTCAGCGGCGGGGGACGAGGCAGTCGGGCCGCCGGTCGCGCTCTCGTCGGCGGAGCAACCCCCGGCGACGGTCGCGGCGCCGAGCAGGATCCCGCCGCCCGCGAGCCCCCCCCACCGCCACCCCGT
>JBBILK010000505.1:0-2464 GCA_037444965.1 Actinomycetota bacterium
ATCCCGAGGTCGCCCGCGCGACCGAGGAGACCGCAGCCCTCCTCGCAGAGCTCGGGCACGATGTTGCCGAAGACTCCCTGCCGCTCGATTGGGAGCCGTTCCTCGACGCGATGACCGACATGTGGGCCGCCCACACGGCCCACGGGATCCAGGCGGTCGCCGACCTCCTCGGCCGCAAGCCCGGGCCGGACAACCTCGAGCGCGTCACGCTCTCCTTCTACGAGTACGGGCGGCGCCTGCCGGTCGGCGCCTTCCTCGCCACGCTCGACCACTTCAACGAGGTGTGCCGCCGCGCCGCGCCGTTCTTCGACGCGTACGACGTCTTGCTCACGCCCACCCTGGGCAGCCTGCCCGCCACGCTCGGAACGTACGACCCGGACGCCGAGCTCGCGCCCCGGGAGTTCTTCGACGCGTGGTCCCACCTCGAGTCCTTCCTGCCGCTCTTCAACTGCACGGGGCAGCCGGCGATCTCGCTGCCGCTCGCCTGGAGCAGGACCGGGCTTCCCATCGGGATGCAGCTCGCCGCCCGGTTCGGGGAGGAGGCGACGCTGCTCTCGCTCGCCGGGCAGCTCGAGGAGGCCCGGCCCTGGCGCGACCGCCGGCCGCCGATCCACGTCGGCGACTGAGCCGACCGGCGAGCTGGACCCCGGAGCGCAAGGGATTGCGCTCGCGCGCGCTCTGGTCCTTCGTGGGGCCGCGAACGAACCGACTCGCCGTGATCGCCGGCCGCGTCACCCGGACGAACGCCGCGATCGCGACGGCAGCACGGCGGCTCGGGCTCCGCGGCAGCGTGATGACGGCCGAGGAGGCGTGCGCGCGCCTCGTGCCCGGCGACGTCGCGCTCGCCCGCCTGGACGTCCTCCCCGCGCTCGACGGCGTCGAGCCCGGCCTCTGGGCGCTCCGCCGTCTCGAGGAGCACGGCGTGCGCGTCCTCAACGGCGCCGGCGCGCTCCTGATGGCGCACGACAAGCTGATGACGGCCCTACGCCTGGGCGCGGAGGGCATCCCTCATCCTCGCACCGCCCACGTCGACGACGGCGCCGACCTCCCGGGGCTCGAGACGCCGCTCGTCGTGAAGCCGCGCTTCGGAAGCTGGGGGCGCGACGTCTTCCTCTGCCGCAACCGGCGTGCGCTCAAGCGCTGCCTGGGTCGGCTGCGCGGGCAGCCCTGGTTTCGCCGCCAGGGTGTGCTCGTCCAGGAGCTCGTCGAGCCCCGCGGGTGCGACCTGCGAATCGTCGTCGCGGGCGACGAGGCCGTCGGCGCGGTCGAGCGTGTCGCCGCGAAGCGCGAGTGGCGCACGAACGTCGCCCTCGGCGGCCGGCGGCGGCCGGTCGAGCCACCGCCCGGAGCACGCGCGCTGGCCGTCGAGGCCGCGCGCGCGATCGGAGCCGATCTCGTCGGCGTCGACCTGCTCCCGGACGGGCGTGGTGGACACGTCGTGCTCGAGCTGAACGGCGCCGCCGACTTCACGGACGAGTACTCGCTCGGCGACGAGGACGTGTTCCTGAGCGCGATCGCGGCCGTGCTGGACGCCGAGCAGGCGTGGCCCGGGCCAGGTCAGGAAGAGACCGCCGCGATCGCCTCGATCTCGACCACCATCTCGCGGTAGGCGAGGTACGGCAGCGCCACGACCGTCGCGGCCGCGTTCCGGGCGTCGAGGGTGAGCGGCTGACCGCGGTCCTCGTAGAACGCGGTCAGCTTGACGGCGTCCTCGAGGCCGAGGCCGAAGCCGCGGAGCACGCGATCGATGTTCTCCATCGCGGTCTGCGTCTGCACCTCGAGCCGGCCGGGGTCGACGACCTCGCCGAAGCCGCGGAGCGAGACCTGACCGCCCACGAACGCGAGGCCGCCGCAGCGGCAGCCGTGCTTCCAGGGCAGGTGGATCGGCCAGTCCCAGTGACCCTCCGGCCAGAAGTGCTCGCGCGGGAGCGGGGCGCCGTCCACGCCGCGCATCGCCCAGAGCTCGACCGACGTGACGACACCGTCCTCGCGGAAGCCGGGCACGGGGATCCCGGTGGCGGCCCCCGCCGGCTCGCGAAACGCCGCGCCCCGGATCCGCGCCGCGACCTCCCAATCCTCTGCTGTTCCCGTGCCCACGTAGTAGATGTTCGCCTTCACGGTGTCGTCGAGCTCGCAGCCGAGCTCCGCGAGGATCTCCCGCAACCGCGCGATCACGAGCTCCGTCTGGCGGACGATCTCGCCCGGCGCCTCGCCGACGGTCACCGCGGACGTCAACAGGAGCTCGCCGCAGCGAACGGCCTCCGCGAACGGCCCCGGCCCCGGGAGCGCTCGCTTTTCACCCTCCGCGGCGACGCCCTCCACGAGCAGCGCCCCAGGGCCGGCGAGCGCCGCCACCGGCACTATGGTGGCCGCGGGGCGGCAGCCGGCCGGGAGCGCGGCGGCGAGCGCCTCCGGCAGCGCCACCTCGTCGACGCTGCCCGGCACGTAGAAGACGCCCAGCTTG
>JBBILK010000506.1:0-2452 GCA_037444965.1 Actinomycetota bacterium
AGGGCGTGCGAGCAGCTGAGCCGGTGACCGAGGTAGTCGCCCGGGACCGCGACGACACCGCGGTGATCCTCTACACGTCGGGTACCACCGGCGACCCGCGCGGCGCGGAGCTGACGCACGCGGGCCTCCGCTGGGAGGCGGAGTTCCTGGTGGAGCCGCTGCTCCGGCTCAGGCCCGAGGACGTCGTCTTCGGCGCGGCGCCGCTCGCTCACATCATGGGCCTGACCGGCGTGATGAACGGGCCGATCGCCGGGGGCGCCTGCGCGGCCCTCACGTCACGCTTCGACGCCGCCGCTGCGCTCGAGCTGATGGTCAGCACCCGGACGACCGTGTTCCTGGGCGTCCCGACGATGTGCATCGGGCTGCTCGAAGCTGCCCAGTCTGCCGCCGCGCTCCCGCCGCTGCGGGTCGCGCACGTCGGCGGGGCGTCCCTCGCGCCCGACACGCTGCACGCGTTCGCGGCGCGCTTCGGCTGCGACGTCGTCGAAGGGCTCGGTATGACCGAGACCGGCGGGCCGCTCTGCACCCACCGCCTCGGTCAGCTCTGCAAGCCCGGCTCGGTCGGGACGCCCGTGGACGGCATGGAGCTGCGCGTGGGCGACGAGAGCGGCGCCGACGTTCCGCAGGGGGAGATCGGCGAGGTGCTCGTCCGCGGAACGGGACTGATGAAGGGCTACTGGCGAAACCCGGAGGCGACGAGCGACGCGTTCCGCGAGGGCGGGTGGTTCGCCACGGGGGACATGGGCTACCAGGACGAGGACGGCTACCTCTTCCTCGTCGACCGCAAGAAGGACATCGTCCTCCGCGGCGGCTACACGGTGTACCCGCGTGAGCTCGAGGACGTCCTCTACGCGCACCCGGGCGTGCTCGAAGGAGTCGTGCTCGGTGTGCCCGACGAGAAGCTCGGCGAGGAGGTGGTCGCCGTCGTCGTCCCGAAGCCGGGCAGCGAGCTCGAGCCCGAGGAGGTCCGCGAGTTCGTCCGCGAGCGCGTCGCCGCGTACAAGTACCCGCGCCTCGTCGTTCTCGCCGACGAGCTGCCGCACTCGAGAACCGGCAAGATCCTCCGCCGCGAGATCGACCGCGAGCCGCTTCGGGAGGCGCTCGACAAGAGATTCCGATCAACGCTATGACGAGAGCAGCTCGTCCAACGCCGGAGTCGCAGGATCGACGTGTCTCAACCCTGTGACCTCCCCGAACGCACGGTCGGCGGAGACGAGCGCCTCGGCCTCACGAGCCAGAGCAGCAGCTGCGAGCAGCGCGTCGAAGGCGCCCAGCGCCCGATGGCTCTCGAAGAGGGTTAGCCCCCACTCGAGGTCTTCCCGCGTCGTGCTGGTCCGGGCCCGGATCGCCTCGAGCTCCTTCTTCAGCTCCTCGATCTCGGGTACGTCGATCTGAGGGGCCGAAAGGATCACTTCGGCTGCCTTGTGCCTTTCTCGTGACTAACGCTCGAGCCGGCGGACCTGCTCGAGCGTCCTTCGGAGGATGGGCAGCTGCATGCTGTCCTTCTCGCGGCCCGCGGCTTCCTTCGAGCGAACGACATCGGCCAGAGCTGCCACGGCGACCCTGATGCCGGCGATCCGCTCGTGTCTGGCTCCGCGGCGGAGATCCTCGTAGCCCTGTGTTCCGGCCGGTGCGAACATGAGGTCGAGGTCGCCCGCTCGCGTCGTGAGCGTCCAGCTCTCGGCGGTCGCGAGCATCTCGGCCTCGAGCGGGAACTGGACGCCGCTCGGAGCGTCCGGGCTGCGAAGCTTCGCGTCGAGGTCCGACAGGGCAAGCGCGAGGCGCTCGAGATTCTCGCACGACCGCTCCGGAGTCACATCGAGGTCCGTCGTGAGAATGGGCGCTCCTGCGGCGATCGCGGCGATCGCTCCGATGACGACGTAGCGGACGTGGTGAGCCTCGAGCGCGCGCAGGAGCTCACCCGGCTCGAAGTCGGCGACGCCGCGGGACGCGCTCACCTCGCGTAGACGTGCTTGACCGCCCTGACGGCCCGGTCGACCCGTTCTTCGGGCGTCAGCGGAAGCGTCTGCGCGATCAGCGACTCGTCGTGGTCGTCCCGGTCGGCGTTGAAGATGCGGAAGCCGAGCTCGAGGCCGCACGCTCGGATCAGGCGTCGCAGCGTCTCGAGGCTCGGCAGCACGTCCCCGCGCTCGTAGCGGCTGATCTGCGAGCGCGCCGTGCCGGCCCGCCGCGCGAGCTCGGCCTGCGTCAGTCCCGCGCGCAGCCGCGCCTCGCGAAGCAGGTCACCGCTGACCATGGATGTACGGTAGCAGATCTGTATCATTGTTTTCCTGCTAGGACTGATCAAGTACCTGACCAGCGCGAGCGGGTCGGGTCATACTGCAGGTCGATGACCCACGGAGCCGACGGGAACGCGCGAGTCGTCTGCCTGGCCGGGGACGGGATCGGGCCCGAGGTGATGCGGGAGGCGATCCGCGCGCTCCGGGCGCTC
>JBBILK010000507.1:0-2451 GCA_037444965.1 Actinomycetota bacterium
GACGGGCCAGCTTCCTCAGGTTCGCGTAGCGCCTCCGCCCGTCCCAGCGGGCGAGGACGGCGAGGTCGTAGTCGTGCTCGGCCACGATCCGCTCGCACAGGCGCTCGAGCCCGACGGAGGCCGAGAGCCGGCAGAGCCGGTCGTAGCGCTGCCGGAACGCCTCCAGGAGGCGCCGGTCGCGCGTCGAGAGACCCGGCGGCGGCTCGCGCTCGAGGCCGGTGAAGAGCGGGCCCCGGGCGGCACGGCGGAGGAGCACGAGCGCGTCGTTGGAGACGCCGACGAGCGGCGAGGCGAGCACGGTGACGAGCGCCTCGTCGTCGTACCGGTTCCGGAGCAGTCGCAGGTACGCGAGCAGGTCGACGACCTGCTGCTGGCCGAAGTACCCGCGTCCTGCGGCCCGGAACGTCGGGAGCCCCTCGGCGCGGAGCGCCTCCTCGTAGCGCTCGGCATTCGTCCCGGCGGCGAAGAGCAGGACGACCTCCCCCGGCGCGCAGCCGCCTTCGTCGACGAGCTCGCGGACCCGCCGCGCGACGTGCCGCGCCTCGGCCTGGCGCCAGGAGAGGCCGGAGCCCCGGTACGCCGCCTTGTCCGTGACGAGCACCTCGACCGCCGGTCCGAGGCTCGGATCGGGGAAGCGGCCCGCCGCAGCGAGCGGCGCGAACTCCGTCCCGAACTCCGGCGAGAAGACGTGGTTGACGACCGCGAGCACCTCGGGCCGAGACCGGTAGTTGCGCGTCAGGGCGAGCACCCCGCCGCTCTTGGCACGGCGTTCTCGGAAGACGTCGACGTCGGCGTGGCGGAAGCGGTAGATCGACTGGAACTCGTCGCCGACGAAGAACAGGTCGGCCGGCAGCTCGCCGGCTGACTCGCGGTCGGCGACGAGGTCGATCAGCTCGCACTGCAGGCGGTTCGTGTCCTGGAACTCGTCCACGAGGACGGCGCGGAAGCGAAAGCGGATCCGCTCGCGGAGGGTGGCGTCGTCGCGGAGCAGCGCGCGCGCGAGCAGCTGGAGATCCTCGAAGTCGACCGCCGACTCGCGCGCCTTGGCCCGCCCGTACCCGTCGGCGAAGGCAGCCAGCAGCTCCTCGAGCAGCGCCCGGTCGCGCGTCGCGATCTCCTCGAGAGCGGCGCGCTCCACCGCCTCGATGGCCTCGGTCAACGCAGCGTCCCGGGTGCCGAGCTCGGAGAGCGAGCGAAGGCGCTCGGGCGGTGTCTCCTCGCCCACCTGCTCGAGCAGCCGCTCGAGCGCGGATCGTTCCGAACTGTCCGCGCCGGCCGCCGCGAGCCCGTCCGCGGCGACCCGGCGAAGCTCGGCGACCCGCTCGCGGAGCGGCGCAGGCGCCTCGAGATCGAGCACGAGCGGGCGACCGGCCGAGCGGAGCCGCTCGAAGACGCCGGTCAGCATCGTCTGCAGGCCGCGGGCGCCGTAGGTGGCAAGCAGGCGCAGCCGCTCCGGACGCCTGTCGGCGCAGAACGCCGCGAGCGCCGCCTGGAACGCCTCGGCCCGAAGCACACGGGCCTGGCTCTCGTCGAGCACCCGGAAGCGCGGGTCGAGCCCGGCCTCGAACGGGTGCGAGCGAAGGAGCCGGGAGCAGAAGGCGTGGATCGTCGAGATCCACGCCCGGTCGACCTCGCGGGCCAGATCACGACGCCCCAGCTCACGGAGGCGGGCGCGGATTCGCTCGCGCAGCTCGCCCGCCGCGCGCTCGGTGTAGGTGATCACGAGGATCGCGTCGATCGCGAGGCCGCGCTCGAGCACGGCCTTCACGAACCGCTCGACGAGCACGGTCGTCTTCCCGGTTCCCGCGCCTGCGGAGACGAAGACGAGCCCCGGGGCACCGATCGCGGCATCCTGCTCGGTCTCCTCGATCGCCGCGAGCTGCTCGGGATTCGCGGCGGGCATCGTGCTGCTCACGCTCGCGCCACCCTGCACATCGGCCAGCTCTCGCACCACGACGGGCAGCCGTCCGCGTAGCGCGGGTCGTGCCGGACGTCTCCGGAGCGGATGCGAGCCGCGGCAGCCCGAACGTGCTCGACCACCCGGTCGAGCTGGCCCCAGAACGCCTCCTCGTCGAGGTAGTCGCGCGCAGCGAGGCCCGGCAGGTCGTCACGAGCCTCGGCCCGCAGCATCCCGCGGGCCTCGCGCTCCCCGGAGAGCGAGCGGTAGAGGCCACCGAGGGGCTCGATCCCGACGAGATCCCGGAGCGCGAGCACGTAGAGCGGGATCTGCAGGCGCCGCTCGGAGTCGATCTGGGCGGCGGAGTGCGCGGCACCCGACTTGTAGTCCTGGACGATCCCGCGGGCCGAGAACGGGTCGACGTCGATCCGGTCGATCTTGCCGCTGACGAGGACGCCGCCGAGGTCGAGTCCGCGCTGGAGCTCGGGCGCGGCACGCTCGATCCCGAAGGAGACCTCGAAGCGCCTCGGCACGAGCGGCAGGCCGAGCTCGAC
>JBBILK010000508.1:0-2450 GCA_037444965.1 Actinomycetota bacterium
GCGGCGGCGACCACCACCTTCTCGGCGAAAGTGCCGTCGGTGGGCGCGCCGAGGATGTCGAAGTCGGGGCTCGGGCACTCCTCGCCGTCGCCCCAGTGCAGCGTCGGGTCGAAGACGACCTCCTGCCCGACGGCCAGCCCGGCCACCCCGTCCCCCAGGGCGGCGACGGTGCCGGCGCCGTCCGAGCCCAGCGTCACGGGCAGCGGGCAGTAGCCGGGCGCCGTCCAGATCCAGCGGTCGCGGCGGTTGAAGGCAGCCGCGACGAGGTCGACGACGACCTCCCCTGGCCCGGGTTCCGGGTCGGGGACCTCCTCGAGCTCGAACGCCGGCGGATCGCCGAACGCGACGAGGCGGGCAGCCTTCACCTTCCTGCGGCTACTCCGACAGGGCCTCGGCGAACGCGTTCCAGACCATCCGGTGGAAGTGCGAGATGGCGCTCTCGCGGGACGGCATCAGGCGTCCGTAGGGCACCATTCGCGAGCGCAGGCCGGGCTGCTGGACGAGCACCGCCTCGGCGTCCTCGGTCAGCACCTTGTCGTACATCTCGACCCACTCGGCGACGTCCGCCTCCTCGGCCTCGGGGTGGACGTACATCTCGGCGACGAAGCGGCAGGTCTCGGGCCCCGTCGGACGGATCATGCCCGGGAAGGCGACGAGGTCGTCCTGGGCGAAGAAGGCGGTCGGCCACAGGTAGATGAAGCGGAAGTCGGTGTTCGTGCGGCGGCCGTTCCGCTTGTACACGCGCGCCTTCGGGTTGTAGGTCGTGAACTGGCCGAGCAGCTGACCGACGTTCACGTACTCGTACACGTGCTGGCTGACGTCGAAGGCGTCGGCGAAGCTGCGCGGGTGGATGGTCGGGCAGTGGTAGCACTCGGTCGCGTTCTCGACCCACACCTTCCAGTTCGCCGGGATCTCGTACGTGTAGCTGCCGTAGTAGCGGTACCCGCTGAGGTCGAGCCGGTGCGAGGCGGCCATCGACTCGAACTCGGGGTGGACTTCCCTGAACGGAGGCGCGTCGGGATCCGGGTTGACGAAGACGAACTCGTTCCAGGTGTCGACGGCGACCGGGACGAGCGAGAACTCCGACTTGTCGAAGCGCTCCTCCTCGAAGCCGCAGCCGGGCGCCCGCTTGAGCTTGCCGTCGAGCGTGTACGTCCAGGCGTGGTACTTGCACTGGAGCGTCTTGCGGTTGCCGTCCTCGAGCGCGACGGGATAGGCGCGGTGCCGGCAGACGTTGACGAAGCCGTGTAGCTCTCCCTCGAGGTCGCGCGTGACGACGATCGGGATGTGAGCCGCCTGGCAGACGATGTAGTCGCCGGGGTTACGCAGCTTGTGCAGCGGCCCGGCCAGCTGCCAGGTACGGGTGAAGATCCGCTCGAGCTCGAACTCGTAGATCCTCGGATCCGAGTACCAGCGTGCCGGGAAGGTCATGTTGCGGTCGAGCATCTCCTCGATCTCGACCGGGTCGATGCCGAGCTCGGTCATCGTGGCGGTAACCATCGAGCGCCTCCTCCTTGTCGCTCTATTCGCAAGAAGGGTATGCAGATGGTGCTGATTCGTCAACGACCCCCGCCTGGCCGCTCTCCGGCGAGACCCGGGTAGGCGTACTTGAACTTGTGAACCTCGAGCTCGACCAGCGTCTCCGTCTCGAGGATCCCGGGGATCGCAGGGATCCGGTCGGCGAGCAGGCGTCGCAGATCCTCGTGATCTCGGCAGACGACCTGCAGCGTGAGGTCGGCACGGCCGGCGGTGGAGCTCAGGTACTGGACCTCGGGGAGCGCCTTCAGGGCCTCGATCGCCGCGCTTCGATTGCGAGGTGTCACGCGCAGCAGGACGATCGCGAGGATGTCGTAGCCGAGGCGATGAGGGCTCGCCATGGCGACGATGGTGAGCGCGCCCTCGCGTAGGAGGCGGTTGGCCCGGAAGCGCACCGTCGACTCCGGAACGTCGAGCGAGCGCGCGATCTCGCGAAACGGGCGCCGGCCGTCCTCCATGAGCTGGGTGGCGATCGCCCGATCGAGCGCGTCGAGCTCGCCGACCGGGAGCCGAGGTTCGTCTGATCGTTTGCGGATTGCGCAAGTCTAGCGCCCACGGTGCACGGAGCCCGGCTGTCCGAGCCGATCGGCCGCGCAGGCGGACGACTCAGTCGAGCGTTGCCCGCGGGAGCGGCACCGGCCTGCCCTCGATCGCGTCCGCCATCCGCGCGAGCCGGCGCTCGAGCTCCCGGCGTGACCGGGCGAGCTGCCGCTCGAGGCTTCGCTCGAGCCACGGGCCGGCGGGGCGTGCTCCCGGCTCGCCGCGCAGCGAGGCGAGCTCCCGCCAGAGGTTCGGCCCCTGGTCGAGGTCGCCCTGCGCGGCCCAGCACGCGCGCGGCGCCCGGGCGCCCGAGCGGGCGTGCTCGAGCGAGAACGCCTCCTGCGTGCAGCAATCGAGAAGCTCGAAAAATTCAC
>JBBILK010000509.1:0-2438 GCA_037444965.1 Actinomycetota bacterium
GTCGAAGTAGACGGGAACCTGGATCTGCTTCCCGAGCTGGTCGAGCTGGTCGATCGCGGCAGGCCGCTGGAGGTCACAGGCGGCGAGCCCGGGCGACTTGCCGTCTTTCTTGCGCAGGTAGAGGGCGAGCTTCGCCGCCGCGGTCGTCTTGCCCGAGCCCTGGAGCCCCGCGAGCAGGATCACGGTCGGCGGGCGGCCGGAGAACGCGAGCTTCGAGCTGCCGCCTCCCATCAGCGCGGTCAGCTCCTCGTGGACGATCTTGACGACCTGCTGACCGGGCGTGAGGCTCTTCGTCACCTCGGCGCCGACCGCGCGGGCCTTCACCTTCGTCACGAACTCCTTGACCACCTTGAAGTTGACGTCCGCCTCGAGCAGCGCGAGCCGGATCTCGCGCAGCCCGCGGTCGAGGTCCTGCTCCGTCAGGACGCCGCGCGAGCGGAGGCCGCCGAGCGCGGCCTGGAGCTTGTCGGAGAGCGAGTCGAACATGAGCTGAGCCATTGTACGGGCCGGCCCCGCCCCGCCCGCGGGTGGCAACGAGCCGCAGATCTGAGTCGGCTCTTGTCATGGTGCCTGGCACCGGGCGCGCTCGGCCCGCAGGCGTGCGGCAGCTACAGCTCGCCGTCGGCGACGAGCGCGCGGGCGAAATCGGCAGCGTCGAACGGCTGCAGGTCGTCGAGGCCTTCGCCGACGCCCACGAGCTTCACCGGCAGCTCGAGCTCGTGGCCGATGGCGACGACGATGCCGCCCTTCGCGGTGCCGTCGAGCTTCGTCAGGACGACGCCGGTGACGCCGACCGCCTCGTCGAAGAGCGTCGCCTGGCGCAGCCCGTTCTGGCCGGTGGTGGCGTCGATCACGAGCAGCGTCTCGTGCGGGGCCCCGTCGAGCCTCGACGCGATCACCCGGCGGATCTTCGCGAGCTCCTCCATCAGGTTCGTCTGGGTGTGGAGGCGGCCCGCCGTGTCGACGATGACGACGTCGCGGCCGCGGGCCTCCGCGGCGGCGACCGTGTCGAAGGCGACCGCGGCGGGATCCTGGCCTCGGGTCGAGCCGACGAAGTCGGCCCCGGCCCGCTGCGCCCAGATCTCGAGCTGCTCCTCGGCAGCCGCCCGGTACGTGTCGGCCGCGGCCACGATCACCGAGCGCCCGTGCTCCCGCAGGCGTGCGGCGAGCTTCCCGATCGTCGTCGTCTTGCCGGTGCCGTTGACGCCGACGACGAGGATCACCGACGGCTTCGCGTCCAGGTGGAGGAGCGGCGCCTCCGCCGGCGTCGCGAGCTCGGCGAGGACGGCCTGGAGCCCCTCGAGCACGTCCTCGTCGCTCTTCGGGCGGCGTTTCTCGAGCCGCTCGATCACCTCCTGGGTCGTCGCCACGCCCACGTCGGCGGAGACGAGCACCTCCTCGAGACGCTCCCACGTCTCGAGGTCGGAGGGGTCGTAGCGCCAGCCGACGAGGCCGCCGGCGATCGCGCGGCGCGTCTTCGCCAGGCCGCCGCGGAGGCGCCGGAGCCGGCGCGACTTCTCCTCGCCGCCCGGGTCCGCCTGCGGCTCCTCGTCGCCGAGGAGCGCGGCCCAGGTGTGGGTCACGCCGTGGCGGCCTCGGCGACGTGCTGCCGGAGCCGCTTCGAGACGATCTGGGAGATCCCGTCGGACGCCATCGTCACGCCGTAGAGGATATCCGCGGCCTCCATCGTCCTCTTCTGGTGGGTGATCACGATGAACTGGGCCCGGTCGGAGAAGCGCCGGAGCAGGTCGATGAAGCGCCCGATGTTCGTGTCGTCGAGCGCTGCCTCCACCTCGTCGAGGAGGTAGAAGGCACACGGCCGCGCGAGGAAGAGCGCGAACAGGAAGGAGAGCGCTCCCAGCGCCTTCTCGCCCCCCGAGAGCAGCGACAGGCGCGTCACCTTCTTCCCTGCCGGCCGGAGCTCGACTTCGACGCCCGGCTCCTCCTCGTCGTCCTCGGGGACCGTGAGGCGGAGCCTGCCCTCCCCGCCCGGGAAGAGCGCCGAGGCAACCTCCGTGAAGTGGCGCTCGACCGCCGCGAACGTCTCCGCGAAGCGCGTCTCGACGGTCTCCCGCAACTCGGCCCGTAGCTGGTCGAGCTCGCGCAGCGATCGCTCCAGGTCCTCCCGCTGCTCCTGCAGCTCGCCGACGCGGGCCCGCTCCCGCTCGAGCTCCTCGGCGGCGAGCGGGTTGACCTGGCCGAGCGCCTCGCGTCGCCGCTCGAGTCGGGCCAGCTTCGCCTCGAGCTCCTCACGCTCTCCGTCCGGAAGCGCCGCTCCCTCCATGCCGTCGGGAAGCCGCCGGCGCACGTCGTCGCGCTCGGTCGCGACCCGGGCCGCCTCGACCTCGAGCGCCGTCACGCGCTGCCCAGCCTCGGCGGTCGCCCGGCGCAGCTCCGCCTCGCTCGCGCCGAGCCGCCGAAGCTCCTCGCCGAGCGCA
>JBBILK010000510.1:0-2426 GCA_037444965.1 Actinomycetota bacterium
GTCCGCCAGAGGTCGACCGGCTCGCCCGCCGGGCCCCGCAGATCGATCTCCGCCGACCACTCAGTCACCGAAGTACTTGTGCTCCCACGGCGAGACGCTGTAGGCGGCGCCCGGCTCGCCGCCGATCGCGAGCACGGCCGTCCCGTCCTCGAGCGCGCGCGCGGAGCGAACGGTCCCCGGGTCCGGGACGAACACGAGCGTGCCCGCGGGCGCGTCGATCTCCTCGTCCGCGACGGTGAACGTCGCGCGGCCGCTGACCACGACGTAGAGCTCCTCGTGCCGCGTGCCGCTGCCCTCGATCTCGGTGTGCTCCTCGACGAGCACGTCGCCGGCGCCGGCGACGTTCGCGTTGACGCCGAACGACCGGACCCCGAAGTGATGACGCACGGGCTTCCATTCGTACGAGCCGGGCTCCGCGGGGACCGGGCTCGGGATCTCGGAGATCTTCGCTACCTGGTACGCGCCCTCCATTGCCTCCTCCTCGCTTCCCGTCGAACGTCTGCGTTACGATCCGGATCAGGGTGTAACCAGCCAATCTTATTCAGTGGTGAATCACTCTGCGTCTGCGCCCGGTGAGCTCGAGCTCGTGCGGGCATTCGTGAACACGCTCGACGTCGAGAGCGACGAGGATGCGCTCTCCTCCCCCGCCGCGTGCGCCGACTGGCTGCGCGCGCGGGGTCTGCTCGATCGGGCAGGGCGGCCCTCGTGGGAAGACCTCGCGCGCGCGGTGGCGGTCAGGGAGGCGCTCCGCGCGCTGCTCGTGGCGAACAACGGCGGGACGCTCGACCCGGACGCGGTCGCTGTCCTCGACGCGGCCGCGCGCGAAGCGGGCGTCGCGCTCCGCTTCGACGCGGCCGGAGGCGCGGCTCTCGCGCCCGCCGCGACCGGCGTGACGGGCGGCCTCGGCAGGCTGCTCGCGATCGTCGCGGCTGGAATGGCCGCCGGCACGTGGAGCAGGCTGAAGGCGTGCCGGGAGGGAACGTGCCGGTGGGCCTTCTACGACCGGGCGAGGAACCGGTCGCGGACGTGGTGCTCGATGGCGGTCTGCGGCAACCGCTCGAAGACGCGCGCCTACCGGGCCCGCCAGGCTGCGCACTGAGGAGATCGAGGAAGCTCGGGGCGCCTGGTCCCTACAGTGTCCGGGCGTGGGGATCCTCGGCATCGACGTCGGCGGCACGTTCACGGACGCAGTGCTCCTGGAGGGAGGGCGCGTTCGGACCGCCAAGGTCCTGACGGCCCGGGACCAGGAGGAGTCGGTCGTCGCGGCGGCGCTCGCCGTGGGCGCGGAGGGAGTGGAGCGGTTTACCCACGGCACGACCGTGGCGACGAACGCCCTGCTCGAGCGCAAGGGCGCGAGGACGGCGTTCGTCGCGACGGAGGGGTTCGAGCAGCTCCTGCACCTGCGGCGCCAGGCGAGACCGCACCTCTACCGTCTCTGCCAGCCCCATCCGGACCCGCTCGTCCCGCTCGAGCGGTGTGTCGGCGTGCGCGAGCGGATCGGGCCGGACGGGGTTCTCGTCCCGCTCGACCTGACGACCCTGCCCGAGCTCGACGCGGAGGCCGTCGCGGTCTGCCTGCTCTTCTCCTTCCGCGACCCGAGCCACGAGCGGGCGGTCGCCGAGGAGCTGCGGCGGCGGCTTCCCCACGCCCACGTCGTCGCGTCCCACGAGGTCGCGCCCGAGTTCCGCGAGTACGAGCGGGCCTCGACGGCGGTCGCCGATGCGTACCTCGGACCGGTCGTCTCCCGCTACCTACGGGCGCTCGCGCTCCGCTGCCGCGAGAACGGGCTGCCCGAGCCGCTCGTGATGCGCTCGTCAGGCGGCGTCGCGACGATCGAGGAGGGGGCGGCCCACCCGGCCTGGATCCTCGTCTCGGGGCCCGCGGGCGGCGTCGTCGGAGCAAGTCTCGTCGCCCGGCTCGCCGGTTGCCCGAATGCGATCTCGTTCGACATGGGAGGTACCTCCACCGACGTCTGCCTGATCGCCGGCGGTCGAGCCGAGCGCTCGCACGAGCGCTCTGTCGGCGGGCTCCCGATCCGTCTCCCGACGGTCGATCTGCACACCGTCGGGGCGGGCGGCGGCTCGATCGTGTGGCGGGACGCCGGCGGCGCGCTGCGGGTCGGCCCCGAGAGCGCCGGCGCCGACCCCGGGCCCGCGTGCTACGGGCGGGGCGGCACGCGCGCGACCGTGACCGACGCGAACCTCCTCCTCGGCCGCCTGCCCGAGCGACTGCCGGGTGGGCTCGAGCTCGACCGGCGGGCCGCCGAGCGGGCGCTCGCCGGCCTCGATCCCGCGGCGGTCGTGGACGCCGTCAACGCCGAGATGCTGCGCGCGCTCCGCGTCGTCTCGGTCGAGCGCGGCCACGATCCACGCGAGTTCGCGCTGGTGGCGTTCGGCGGCGCCGGCCCGCTGCACGCGTGCGCGCTC
>JBBILK010000511.1:0-2404 GCA_037444965.1 Actinomycetota bacterium
CTGTACGCGCAGATCGGGGCGGCGTTCGCGCGCTGGCCCGACGGAACGCTCGAGGTGCTCGGCGAGCTCGAGAGCGATCACCCGGAGAGCGCCCTCGTGCAGCTCCACCGCGGCCTCGCGCTCTTCTGGCAGGGCGACGACGCACAGGCCGAGGCGGCCTGGCAGCAGGCCGAGGCGGTCGAGCCGGACTCGCCCGCCGCGGTGCGGGCGGAGAGCCTGCTCCACCCGGAGCTGCCGGCCGGGCGGCCCTTCTTCGTCCCGGGCTCAGCGCCGCCGGACGAGGTGGCCGGGCTCGATCTCTTCCATCAGCTCGGGGAGCTCGAACGACGGGCGGACGCCGGAGCCGCGACGGACTGGATCCTCTACGGCGCCGCGCTCCAGCGGGCAGGCCGGCCCCTGTCCGCCCAGGCTGCGTTCGACCGGGCGGTCGAGCTCGAGCCGGACAGCCTGGAAGCGCTGACAGCGGCGGCGCTCGTCCGCTTCGACAAGGACGACCCGTCGCAGGCGCTCTCGCGGCTCGGGCCGCTGAGCGCGGAGAACCCGGACTCGCCCGTCGTCCAGTTCCACCTCGGCCTCGCGCTGCTCTGGCTTCGCGAGCTCGGCGAGGCGACCGACCACCTCGAGGCTGCGAGCGCGGAGGGCAAGGGAACCGTCTGGGCGGAGCAGGCCGAGCTCCTGCTCGACCGGCTCGAGGAGGCCGGTGCGACGGGCGCCGCCACGACTCCCTAACTTCCACGGCGGACCGCCGTCCGATCCAGATGCGAAAGTCGCGCGAACGTGAGCTCGATCTCGTGACGGTCCGCTCGTTGACAGGCAGGAGTTGCACGACTACGGTCAAAGAGGGGTTGCGGTGAGCGGCATGCTCGAGCACGAGAACGCCGAGGAGCTCGTTCGCCAGGGCCGCGAGTCGGGGTTCCTGACGACGGAGGAGATCTCGCTCGCCCTCGACGGCCTCGACCTCGAGGCCGGCGAGCTCGACGACTTCTACTCGACGCTCGAGGAGCTCCAGATCGACGTCGTCGATGACGAGGACGACGGCGAGACCGAAGCGGAGCCCGAGCTCGACTACGGCGTCCGCGAGGTGTCGACCGACTCGCTCCAGCTCTTCCTCAAGGACATCGGCAAGGTGCCGCTCCTGACCGCCGCCCAGGAGGTCGAGCTGGCGAAGCGGATCGAGCGCGGCGACCACGTCGCCAAGCAGCAGATGGTGGTCGCGAACCTCCGCCTCGTCGTCTCGATCGCGAAGAACTACCGCAACCAGGGGCTCCCCTTCCTCGACCTGATCCAGGAGGGCACGATCGGGCTCGTCCGCGCGGCGGAGAAGTTCGACTACCGCCGCGGCTACAAGTTCTCCACGTATGCGACCTGGTGGATCCGGCAGGCGGTCGCCCGGGCGCTCGCGGACAAGGGGCGAACGATCCGGATGCCGGTGCACGTCGTCGAGAAGCTGAACAAGATCGCCCGCACGGAGCGCAAGCTGCTCGGCGAGCTCGGGCGGGATCCCACCTCGGCCGAGATCGCGCTCGAGCTCGAGCTCGAGCTCGACGAGGTCGAGCAGATCCGGCGCTCCGCGCAGGCCCCAGTCTCGCTCGAGAAGCCGGTGGGCGACGAGGAGGAGTCCGAGTTCGGCCACTTCATCGCCGACCAGACCGTGCTGCGTCCCGACGAGGCCGCCGAGGTCGCGCTCAGGCGGGAGACCCTGCGCCGCGCGCTCGCGATGCTCTCCTACCGTGAGCGGCGGGTGCTCGAGCTGCGCTACGGGCTCGACGGCGAGCAGCCGCGGACGCTCGACGAGGTCGGCCGGGCGTTCAACGTGACGCGGGAGCGAGTGCGCCAGATCGAGCACCAGAGCCTGCGCAAGCTGCAGGCGCTCGCCGAGGCGCAGAAGCTCAAGGGCGTCGCGTAGTCACTGCCGCGTGAGGCCGAGCATGGCCTCGGCCTCTTCGACGGTGGCCGGCTCGCGCTCGATCGCGCGCGCGACGGCCGCGAGGCGCTCGACCAGCTCGGCGTTCGACCGGGCCGGCTCCCCCCGGCGGAGCATGAGCGTGTCCTCCATCCCGGTGCGGGCGTTGCCGCCCATCGCGAGGCCGATCGCGGTCATGTGCAGGTTCGCGCGCCCGATCGCGATCGCCTGCCAGACGGCGCCGGGGGGAAGCCGCCGGACGAGGTCGACGAGCCCCGCCGGGTCGGCGGCCATGCCGCCGCGAACGCCCATCACGATCGAGAACTGGAGCGGCTCCGCGAGCAGGCCCTCCTCGAGCAGCGCGAGGACGGCGCCGAGGTGGCCGGTGTCGTAGATCTCGAGCTCGGGCTTCACGCCGAGCTCCCGCATGCGGGCGGCGAGCCGGCGCACGCCGTCGGGCGGGTTGCGGAACTCGCCGTCCGCGAAGCTCATCGAGCAGGG
>JBBILK010000512.1:0-2401 GCA_037444965.1 Actinomycetota bacterium
GCGACCCGGCCGTCAAGCGGGTCTTCGTGCTGATGCTGCCCGTCACGCTCGGCCTCGGGCTCATCAACTTCAACCTCGTCATCGACACGCTCTTCGCGGCCCGGCTGCTCGACCCGCAGCTCGCGCCCGCCTCGATCGACGCCGCCTTCCGGATCTACATGCTCCCGCAGGGCATCTTCTCGGTCGCGATCGCGACCGTGCTCTTCCCGGCGCTGTCGCGGCTCGCAACTCGGGAAGACGTCGCGGGATTCCGCGACACGGTCTCGCTCGGCCTGCGCCAGATCGGCTTCACCCTGCTCCCGGCGAGCGCGATCGGCGCGGCGCTCGCCGTCCCGATCGTCCGCCTCCTCTACGAGCGGGGCGCATTCACGCCCGACCAGACGACCGTCGTCGCCGAGTGCCTCGCCGCGTTCTCGCTCGGCCTCACGTTCAACGGGACGATGCTGATGCTGAACCGGGCCTTCTTCAGCCAGCAGCTGCCCTGGATCCCGACCTGGGTCGCGCTCGCGAACCTCGGACTCAACGCCGCCCTCGACGCCGCGTTCTACCGGCTCGGGATCTGGGGCATCCCGCTCGCGACCTCGGTGGTGAACCTCGCAGGCTCCGCCGCTCTGGTCATCTTGCTCCGCCGGCGGATCGGCCGCCTCGACGGCCGCGCGATCGCGGCGTCGTACGCGCGGATCGCGCTCGCGTCGGCCGGCGCCGCCGGGGCCGCCTACGGCGTCTGGCGTGGGATCGACGAGCTCGTCGGGAGGAGCCTCGGCGGGCAGGTCGTCTCCGTCTCGCTGGGCATCGCCGCCGGCGCCGGCGCGTACGTGTTTCTGGCGCGTTTGCTGGGGATTCGCGAGCTGGAGGCGTTGCTATCGTTGGTCGGCCGGTCCGGCAGGCGATCGGACGGCCGTTCCGCATGAGCCTCGATCGCATCCGCAACTTCTCGATCATCGCGCACATCGACCACGGCAAGTCGACGCTCGCCGACCGCATCCTCGAGCTCACCGAGACGCTGACGAGCCGCGAGATGCGCGAGCAGGTGCTCGACACGATGGAGCTCGAGCGCTAGCGCGGGATCACGATCAAGGCGCAGGCGGTCCGGGTCGCGTGGCGGGGCCACCAGCTGAACCTGATCGACACGCCCGGCCACGTCGACTTCACCTACGAGGTGTCCAGGGCGCTGCAGGCGTGCGAGGGCGCCCTCCTGCTCGTCGACGCCGCCCAGGGCATCCAGGCGCAGACGCTCGCGAACGCGTACCTTGCGATCGAGAACGACCTCGAGATCGTCCCCGTGGTCAACAAGATCGACCTGCCGCAGGCCGATCCCGACCGTGCCGCGGCCGAGCTCGCCGGGCTGGTCGGCGTCGACGTCTCGCAGGTGCTGCGGATCTCGGCCAAGACCGGGACGGGCGTCGAGGGCGTCCTCGACGCCATCGTCGAGCGGATCCCGCCGCCCCGAGGCGATCCCGAGGCGCCGCCCCGGGCGCTCATCTTCGACTCCACGTACGACGAGTACCGCGGCGTCGTCGCCTTCGTCCGCATGGTCGACGGGTCGTTCCGGCCGCGTCAGCGGCTGCGCACGATGGCGACCGAGACGCCGTTCGAGGCGCAGGAGCTCGGCTTCTTCTCCCCGGACCGCGAGCCGACGGGCAGGCTCGCCGCGGGTGAGGTCGGCTACCTCGTGACGGGGCTCAAGGACGTCGCCCGGCTGCGCGTCGGCGACACGGTGACGAGCGCGTCGCGCCCGGCGGCCGGGCCGCTCCCCGGCTACAAGGACGTGAAGCCGATGGTCTTCGCCGGGCTGTTCCCGAGCGACTCGGACGACTACCCCGAGCTGCGGGACGCTCTCGCCAAGCTGCGGCTGAACGACGCCGCGCTCTCGTACGAGCCGGAGACCTCGCAGGCGCTCGGGTTCGGGTTCCGCTGCGGCTTCCTCGGCCTGCTCCATCTCGACATCGTCCGGGAACGGCTCGAGCGCGAGTTCGACCTCGACCTGATCATCACGGCCCCGAACGTCGCCTACCGGGTGACGACGAAAGCCGGCGACGAGGTCGAGGTGCACAACCCCTCGGAGATGCCGCGCGACCTGCTCGAGGTCGCGGAGCCCTACATCCGTGCGTCGACGATCCTGCCGAAGGAGTACGTCGGCACCGTCATGGAGCTGAACCAGGAGCGCCGCGGCGACTTCCACCACCTCGAGTACCTGAGCGAGGAGCGGGTGCTCGTCGTCTACGACTTGCCCCTGGCCGAGGTCGTCTTCGACTACTACGACCAGCTCAAGAGCAGGACGCGGGGGTTCGCGAGCTTCGACTACGACCTCGTGGGGTTCCGTCCGGGCGAGCTGGTCCGGCTCGACATCCTGCTCGCCGGCGACCCGGTCGACGCGCTCAGCCTGATCGTCCACCGCGAC
>JBBILK010000513.1:0-2396 GCA_037444965.1 Actinomycetota bacterium
CCGTGCCACCTTGTCGGGAAGATCCTCGCCCGGCTCGTGCTTGGCGTCGACGACGAGCTCACGCGCCTACCGATCGTCGGATTCGAGCCGAAGCGCTTCCCGCCCGAGCCGCTGCGCTCGCTCGGGGCAGCGGCCGTGAACACGGCGGTGCTCAGGAAGGACGAGGCGGAGGACGCTGGCCGGCGATGCTCGCCGGTCGCGGCCGCGCTCGCGCGGCTCCCGCGGCGGCTCGGCTACCACCTGGGCGCGTAGGCGCAGGCGTCCGCTAGGCGACGAGGCCGCGGACCTGACGGACCGCGACCGTGAGCGTCGCCAGGCCGCTCTCTTCCTCGGCCTCGGCGCTCGCGACGAGGCGGCCGAGCCGCTCGAAGGCCTCTGCACGGTCGGCGAGGAAGCGGTCGAACGCGGCGGCGACGGAGCCGTGGTCGGCGCCCGAGAGCACCCTGACCGCAACGTCTCTGCGAAGGGCGAGCAGGTCGTCCCCGATCGCCTGGGCCGCCCACCGCTGCCAGCGTGAGGCGTCGGGGAGCCCGGACAGGCGGTGCTCGAGCCAGTCGAGGTGAAGGCGCTCGCCGGCGAGGAAGAACGTGCTCGCCACGTCCTCGAGCGTGCGACCCGTGTCCCGCGCGACCGCGATGATGTCCGGCCCGTGCGCGAGGTCGGGCTCGTAGACGTGCCGGCGGCTGAGGTCCTCGGCGATCCCCTGCCGTGCGAGGAAGGCGACGCGCTCTTCGCGGACGTGGCGCCACTCCTCGCTCCCCGCCCGTGCGATCGTCTCCGAGAGCTCGGTGAAGAGCGGCTCGACCGCCTCGATCGTCTCGCCCATCGGGGCGGCCGGTGCGTTCAGCAGGTACCAGCGGGCGATGTCCTCGACGAGGGTGTCGACGCCCACCATGAGCACGTTCTGGAGGACGGGGTCGATCTTCCCGTCGAGCGCCTCGACGTCGTTCCAGCGCTCGACCGCCCTCGTCACGTCCCGGGCGATGCAGAAGGCCCGTGCGACCTGGGCGGCTTCCGCTCCGGTCTCGAGCGCGAGCCGGGAGGCCCACGTGATTCCCAGGTCGTTGACGACCTCGTTCGCCACGATCGTCGACGCGAGGTGCCGGCGCAGCGGGTGGCGGGCGAGCAGGTCGCCGAAACGATCGACGACTTTCGCCGGGAAGTACCTGCGCAGGTCGCGGTCGAGGTACGGGTCATCCGGCAGCGACGAGCTCTGGATCGCCTCCTCGAGGCTTCGCTTCGCGTAGGCGAGCAGGATGCAGAGCTCGGGTCGCACCATGCCGCGCCCGACTCGGCGGCGCTCCGCCATCTGCTCGCTCGTCGGCAGGCTCTCGAGCTCGCGCTCGAGCAGCCCCTCGCTCTCGAGCTGGGCCATCAGGTCCTCGTAACCCTCGAGCCGGTCGACCGAGGCCGCGATCTCCTGCGAGAGGATCTGCGCCTGCAGGTAGTTGTCGTAGAGGACGTGCGCGGCTACGTCTCCCTCGACCTCCTTCAGCAGCTCGTTGCGCTGCTTGACCGTCAGGTCGCCGCTCGCGATCGGGATGCCGAGCAGGATCTTCAGGTTGACCTCGTGGTCGGAGCAGTCCACTCCGGCGGAGTTGTCGATCGCGTCGGTGTTGATCCGGCCGCCCGTCTCCGCGTACTCGATCCGCGCCTTCTGCGTGAAGCCGAGGTTGCCGCCCTCGGCGACCACGCGTGCTCGAAGGTCGCTGCCGTTGACGCGGATCGCGTCGTTCGTGCGGTCGCCGACGTCGGCGTTCGACTCGTACGAAGCCTTGACGAAGGTTCCGATCCCCCCGTTCCAGAGCAGGTCGGCGGGAGCGCGGAGGATCGCGGAGATGACCTCGTTCGGCGTCAGCGCCTCGGCGTCGATCGCGAGCACGGCGCGCGCCTCCGGCGAGAGCCGGATCGCCTTCTCGGCGCGAGACCAGATGCCGCCGCCCGGTGAGACGAGCGCGCGGTCGTAGTCGTCCCAGGAGGAGAGCGGCAGCTCGAAGAGCCTCCGACGCTCGGCGAACGATGCGACCGGATCGGGGTTCGGATCGATGAAGACGTGGCGGTGGTCGAAGGCCGCGACGAGCCTGATCGTGTCCGAGAGGAGCATGCCGTTGCCGAAGACGTCACCCGACATGTCGCCGATGCCGATGACCGTGATCGGCTGTGTCGTCACGTCGACGCCGAGCTCGCGGAAGTGGCGCTTGACCGACTCCCACACGCCCTTTGCCGTGATCCCGAGCTCCTTGTGGTCGTACCCGGCCGAGCCACCCGACGCGAAGGCATCTCCGAGCCAGAACCCGTACTCGGCCGCGATCGCGTTCGCGGTGTCCGAGAGCGCCGCCGTGCCCTTGTCGGCCGCGACGACGAGGTAGGGATCGTCGCCGTCGTGGCGGACGACG
>JBBILK010000514.1:0-2396 GCA_037444965.1 Actinomycetota bacterium
GAGCTTCACGACGTGCCCGGCGAGCGTGCCCAGCCGCTGGTAGAGGTCCCGCCCGAGCTCGCTCACGCGGCGTGCGCTCTCGGCGAGCTTCTCCTGCCACCAGCCGTACGCGACCACGAAGAGCAGGCCGATCAGCGTGCTCGGGGTCGCGAGGACGACGCGCTGCCGCCAGGCGTCCTCCTGCAGGGCCGGGTCCTGGTCGAGCGCAGCGGCGAAGAAGGGGTCGCCCGGGACGAAGAGCACGACGAAGTCGGGAGTCGACTCGAACTGCTCCCAGTAGGACTTCGCGCTCAGCTTTCCGACGTGCTCGCGGAGCTGCCGGGCGTGGTCGCGAAGGCGCGCGAGCTGGACGTGCTCGTCCGAGGCCTCGAGCGCATCGAGGTAGGCGGAGAGCGGCGTCTTCGCATCGACGATCACCTGCTTCGCTCCGGGCAGCTTCACGATCAGGTCGGGTCGGAGAGCCCGGCCGTCGGCGCTCGCCGTCGCCTGCTCGACGAAGTCGCAGTACGGGAGCATGCCGGCGGCCTCGACGACGCGCCGGAGCTGGACCTCGCCCCAGCGGCCGCGGACGGCCGGGGCACGCAGGGCGGTGACGAGGCTCGCGGTCTCGGTGCGCAGCTTCTCCTGCGTCTGCACGAGGCTCTCGAGCTGCTTCGAGAGGGCGCCGTAGGCGACGCCGCGGGCCCGCTCGAGCTCCCGCACCTCCTCGTTCACCTTCTCGAGCGACTTCTGGATCGGTGCGACGACCTGCTCCACGGCCCGCTGACGGTGCTCGAGGTCCTGCTTCGCCTCCTGGTGCAGCTCGGCCGACAGCACCTTCAGTGTCCGCTCGACCTCGTCCTTCCACGAGGCGGCGTTCTGGGCCCCGCGGCGCTCGTGGTCGAGCTCGACCTGGAGCCGCGCGATCCGCGAGCGGGCGACGAGCCAGGCGACGAGACCGCCGACGGCGAGGCCGACGACGAGGAAGAGGAGGTCCATCTACCCGCGCTCCTTCATGGTGGGCGGAGAAGGGTAGCGACGGGCCCGGACGGAGCGAAGAACCGCCCCAGAAATGCCAAATCCGGCGAGCCCGAGGGCTTACCGGATCTGGCGCTGCCAGCCTACTCGGCGCCGCCACCGCTCGTCAAGCGGGCGCCGTGCGAAAAAGATCGCAAAGAGCGGCAATTTGCCCGGCAGCTAGACCTCGACGCCGGCCTTCGCCCGCTCCGCCTTCGCCCGGGGACCGCGGCGGAGCGTGGTCGCGCCGTAGACGATCCCGGCCGCGAGGGCGCCGAGCCCGCCCTGGGCCCGGATGTCGCCCGTCTCGTCCTCGATGTACTCCTCGGGAGTCGTGTCGTCGGCGAGGTACTCGGGCACCTCGACCCCGCGCGCGAGCGACGCCTGCTCGTAGTCGTCCAGGAAGCCGCCCACCGGCGGCAGGCCGAAGAACGTGACGAACGCGGTCACGCCGAGCAGGACGAGGAACGGGACGACGAGGCGATACCCGAGCGGCCGGCGCCAGAGCACGAGCAGGGCCGAGGCGATGCCGACGATCGCGACCGGAGCGAGGAAGATCGCGACCCCGATCCAGCTCGAGTAGCCCTCGCTCGCGGTCACGTACATCAGCCTGCCGACCTGGGCGACCGCGAACCCGTAGCCGATGAGCAAGAAGATCGCGCCGATCCGCGGGATGATCATCGGGGCCAGTGTACGGGGAGGGTGAATCGTCTAGCCTCGGAAGGATGCGAGAGCTGTTCGAACCCGGCGGCAGGCTCGAGGCGACGCTGCCCGGCTTCGAGGCCCGCGGCGAGCAGGCGGCGCTGGCCGAGGCCGTCTCCCTGGCGCTCGAGCAGGGCGAGCACCTGCTCGCCGAGGCGGGCACGGGCACCGGCAAGAGCCTCGCCTACCTGATCCCCGCGCTCGCCCGGGACGGGCGAACCGTCGTCGCCACCGCGACGAAGGCGCTCCAGGAGCAGCTGCTCGCCCAGGACGTCCCCAACGCGGCCGCCGCTCTCGGCCGAGAGGTGTCGTCCGTGCTGCTCAAGGGCCGCGAGAACTACCTCTGCCGGCGGAGCCTGCACGGGCTCGAGCTGCTCGGCGGCGCCGCGGGCGCCCTCTTCCGGCGGGAGGAGGACGCGGCCGCGTTCGCGGAGCTCCGCGGCTGGATCGAGACGACGGCCACGGGCGACCGGGCCGAGCTTCCGTTCGAGCCGAGCCCGAGCCTCTGGGCGGAGCTCGCCGTCGGCGGCGACCGCTGTCTCGGGGGGCGCTGTCCGTTCCGGACGAGCTGCTTCTCCGAGGCCGTGCGCGAGCGGGCGTCCGAGGCGGAGCTCGTGATCACGAACCACGCGCTCTACCTCGCGGACGTCGCGCTGCGCGCACGACTCGTCCTCGCTCCACGCCTTCCAGGCGGCGGC
>JBBILK010000515.1:0-2389 GCA_037444965.1 Actinomycetota bacterium
AGATCTACCTCGATCTTTTCATGCCGGCCGAGAGCCGGGAGCTCGCTCGCCGCGGAACGTGACTCGCATCGACTTCGCCTTCGACTGCGGCAGGCACTGGGTGGCGAGCACGTGCTCGACCTCGGAGGTGCCGATCCCGAACGCGAGCGCGCCGAAGGCCCCGTGCGTCGACGTGTGGCTGTCGCCGCAGACGATCGTCATGCCAGGCTGAGTGAGCCCGAGCTCCGGCCCGATCACGTGCACGATCCCCTCGTGTCCGGAGCCGGTCGCGTAGAGCGGAATGCCGAACTCCTGGCAGTTCCTGCGGAGCGCGTCGAGCTGCGCCCTCGCGAGCGGGTCGGTCACCGGGCCGCCGTCGGTCGGGACGTTGTGATCCATGGTCGCGATCGTGAGGTCGGGGCGCCGCACGCGCCTCGATGCGAGACGGAGCCCGTCGAAGGCCTGCGGCGAGGTGACCTCGTGGACGAGGTGCAGGTCGACGAAGAGGAGCGCCGGCTTGCCGGCCTCCGCGTGGACGACGTGGCTCTCCCAGACCCTGTCGTAGAGCGTCTTCCCCATTTCTGTATGCAATCTACCCGAGGGAGGCGCTCCGTCACGAGCCGGCGTCGAGCTCCGCGAGCACCCGTGCCGCCGCCGCCTCGAGCGCGGCCACCTCGGCATCCGTCCATTTGCGCGGCCAGCCGGCGTGGTGCACCGAGATGATCCCGACGAGGCGCTCCTCCCGCACGAGCGGGGCGAGCATCTGGGCGCGAACGCTGTAGAGCTCGACGAGCTCCGGTGGCGCGACCGGTTCGTCGACGAGGCAGTCCGTCTGGACGAGCAGCCGCCGCTCTCGCTCGAGGAACCGGAAGGTCTCCGCGCTGCGAAGGTCGATCTCCGTCGCGTCGCGGATCGAGCCGACGCCCGGGGCGCACGCCTCGGCGACGACCGGAAAGACCTCCCCCGGCCTGTCGAGCCTGAGGGTTACGCGGCTTGCCCCGGTCGCGGCGAGGAGCTCACGGACGACGGTGTCGTGGGGCCCGGCTACGGCTCGATCACCTCGGGGCGATCGGGCGGCCGCGGGCGCTTGAACTCGGGCTTCAGCACGGCGTCGAGCGCGAGGTGAGCGAGCCAGACGAAGAAGGCGGCTCCGACGGTCGTCCAGAAGCCCGAGACCTCGAAGCTCGGCACGATCAGGCTGGTGAGCCAGAGCATGAACGCGTTGATGAAGAGCAGGAACACACCGAGCGTCAGGATCACCGCCGGGAGGGTCAGCAGGATCACGATCGGGCGGACGATCGCGTTCACGAGGCTGAAGACGAGGCTGGCGGCGACGAGCACGCCGAAGCTCCCGTAGTCGACGCCGGAGAAGACGATCGAGGCGACCCAGATCGCGACGATGTTCGAGCCCCATCCGTACAGGAAGCGGACGAGGAAGTTCCGCCACGGGTGCTCCGGTCGCCGGACGTGGATCGGACTCACGCGAGCTCCGCGACCGCACGTACCGGCGAGCCGGTTCCGCCCTTCCACCTCAGCGGGAACCCGTGGAACGTGAACTCGCCCTTGCCGAGCAGCTCCTCGAGGTTGACGAGCCACTCGTAGTGGACGAGCGAGCGGTCCCGGCACACGCGGTGACTCGGGAACTCCGTCGTCCCGGCCCGGTCGGTGGACGGTCCTTCGACGCCGTGCGCCCTCGACCTGCGATCCGCGAGCCAGTGCGTCGCGGCAGCGGTCAGGCCGGGGTTCGACGTCATCACGGTCGAGCTCGGCCAGTGCCGGGCGTGGAAGCCAGTGCAGAGGAGAACGATGTGACCGTCGACCGCGATCCCCGCCTCTCGCTCCGCCTGCTCGAGGTCGTCCACGCCGATCTCACCGAGATCCGGCGTGTGGCGCAGGTCGAGGCAGACGGCCCTGCCGGTGAACCAGTCGAGCGGCATCTCGTCGACGGCCGCCCGTCGCGGCGCCAGGTGGAGGGGGGCGTCCACGTGGGTTCCCACGTGCTCCAGCATCGCGACGTAGTTGACGGAGAACGTCAACGGGTCGTCCCGCGTCCCGAGCCCCCTCTCCGCGCACTGCTCGTGCGTCAGGTACGGGAGGACGATCGGCGCGGGATAGCCCGGGCCGGTCGGCATCCCGTGCTCGAGCTCGAGCGTGAGGTCGACGAGGCGCGTTCCACGGTCGGTTTTCACGGGCAGCGGGCTCACGGCTACCGCAATTCTGCGCGACCGGCGCGGTAGGGTGTCGGCCGATGGCGCCGGGACCGCTGCTCGTGACCCGCTCGGGCCGCACGGCGCACCTCACGCTCGACCGGCCGGGGCAGCGAAACGCGCTCACGCCGGAGCTGATCGCGTGCCTGCGCGACGCGCTCGACGCGCTCGACGCCGATCCGGACGTGCGAGTCGTGGTCCTC
>JBBILK010000516.1:0-2381 GCA_037444965.1 Actinomycetota bacterium
CCGGTAGTGCGGCGTGTCGATGATCTTCTGCTCCTGCCAGGGGCTCCAGGGGTGCGTCCCGGCGCCGCAAAGGGCGATGCCGAGCCCGTCCGCGATCGAGAGGAGCTGCGCCCGGCGCTCGACGAGCCGCCTCGCCGCCTCGTCGAAGGTCTCGCAGCGCCCGGTGCGTACCTCGACCTCCGAGGCGATCAGCTCGCCGATGATGTGCCCCTCGAGCTCGCTCCCGGCAGCGGCCGGGAACAGCTCCTCGAAGCGGTTCACGAGCCCGAGCGTCGCCGGGTCGAGCAGCGCGAACTCCTCCTCGATCGCGAGCGTGAAGTCCTTGCCGTCCTCGTACTGCTCCCGGGCGAGCGTGATCTGCTCGTCCGGGCTCAGGCGCTGCTCGTCTCCCATCCGGGCGAAAGTATCAGAGCCGCGACGTGCTCCCAACTCCAGCGGTCCGTCGCTGCGCGACGGGCCGTTAGCGAGAGCTGTTCCCGGTCGCGGCTCGGAAGGCCCAGGATCGCGTCGAGCTTCGCGGCCAGCTCCTCCACGTTGCCGTTCTCGAAGGCGGCGAGGTGGCGAAGGTGTTCCGGGTACTCGGCCTCGAGCCCTTCGGCGATCTCGGCGAGCCCGGAGTGGCGGGCGACGAGCGGCGGCGCGCCGCAGGCGGCGGCCTCCGCGGCGACCATCCCGAACGCTTCGGGGAACGTCGACGGCGTCACGGCGACGTCGGCGAGCGCGAACAGGTGGACGAGGTGGCGGTGCTCGAGCGCGCCCGTGAAGAGGATCCGCATTCCCCGCGTCGCCTCCTCGAGCTCCTCGCGCAGCTCGCCCCAGCCGACCAGCACCGTCCGGGCAGGCGTCTCGAGGCGGCGGAGCGCCTCGACGAGCACGTCGGCGCCCTTCTCGCGGCTGATCCGCCCGACGAAGAGAATCGTCGGCTCGTCGCCGGCGAGGAAGGCGCGGAGCCGCTCCGCGTTGCCCTCGTCCGGTCGCCGCTGGTCGAAGGCCCCGGCCGGGTTCGGCAGGTCGCGCTCGCACTCGGCGAGCAGCCCGGCGAGCGCGGCCTCGCGCGTCGCGGGCCGGAACTCCTCGACGTCGACACCGGGAGGGACGATCCGCACCCGCTCCAGGTAGTCGCCCGGCCCGAGCACCTCCTCGAGCGAGCGGCGCACGTGCTCCGTGCCTGCGAAGATCGCACGTGCCGTGACCAGGGAGTCCCGCGCCCACGCGCAGAGCTCGTCGTTCCCGCGCAGCGAGAACTCGAGCTCCGACCCGTGCGCCTTGAGCAGGTACGGGGCGCCGGCGGCGGCACCGACGGGGCCTCCGAGGATGACGTGATTCGTGAACACGACGTCGGCCGGCAGGTGCTCGCGAAGAGCGGCCGCGTTCGCGTCGACGAAGTGCTGCCGCTCCGCCCAGGACAGGTCCTGCACCCGGCGCGCCTCGAGATCCTCGTAGCGGTCGACCACGAACACGGGCAGGATCGGGCCGATCTCGGGCCGGACGACCCGTGCTCCGCCGAGGTCGTACCGCTCCGGGTGCGGCTCCTGGCAGAACACGACGACCTCGTGACCCAGATGCGACCAGGCGCGGGCGAGCGATCGCGTGTAGATGTTGGAGCCGGTCCCGGCCAGGAGATAGCCGTGCCAGAGAAGAATCTTCATCACCGTGGATCCTGACGAAAAGCTCGTCCGCAGGGCGCAGAAGGGCGACCGCCGAGCCTTCGCGGAGCTCGTCGAGCGCCACGAGGGTCGCCTTTTCACGCTCGCCGTGCGGGAGCTCGGCTCCGCCGCCGACGCCGAGGACGCCGTGCAGGAGGCGCTGATCCGGGCCTGGCGGGCACTGCCGCGGTTCCGGGCGCAGGCGAGCTTCTCGACCTGGCTCTACCGGATCTGTCTCAACGCCGTCTCCGACCAGCGCGCGAGGCGTGCCCGTGGCGGCGGGGTCCCGCTCGACCAGGTCGTCGAGCCGACCGATCCGCGAGACCGGCTCGTCGAGCGCGAGCTGTCGGGCGACCTGCAGCGGGCGCTCGGCGGCCTCGACGAGACCTACCGGACGGCAGTGCTCCTCTTCGACGTGCTCGGTCGCTCGTACGCGGAGATCGCGGAGGTGCTCGGCGTACCCGAGGGTACGGTGAAGTCGCGCATCTACCGCGGGCGGGCGGAGCTCGCCCGGCTGCTGGGAACCGAGCCGGAGGGCGAGGAGTCGAAGAGCTGATGGCCGAGATGCATCCAGGCGAGATCGAGCTGCTCGAGTACGTGGAGGGCGAGCTGGAAGGAAGCGCACACGTCGAGGTGGGTGCGCACGTCGAGGCGTGCCCTTCGTGCGCCGCCCGTGTCGCAGAGCTCGAGCGGGCCCGCCACCTGCTGCGGACGTCGCCGCTGCTCGCGCTCCCC
>JBBILK010000517.1:0-2360 GCA_037444965.1 Actinomycetota bacterium
TTCGGGTCCCCGGAGGAAGTCGCCGGACTCTGCTCGTTCCTCGCGGGCCCCGACGGGGTGCGGGTCAGCCGGCCGGTCTGACCTCCCGTGTCCAGGAGAACGCTTCGTCGGCGATCCGGGGACGGCCGGCGAGGCACTCGCGCCAGGCGGTCGCCGCCCGCCACACGCCGGGATCGCCGGCGATACCCTCGACGGCCGCTCGCGCGTCCGAGCCGACGAAGACGAAGGCGACCTCGCGGTCGGTGATGTGCACGTGATGGCGCTCCAGCGACGTCTCGCCGAGCGCGAACGGCGGCCCGTCCTCGATCAGCAGCCGGGCCGTCTCGCGGGCGCCCTCCCGGAGCGGTGCGACGACGACCACCCAGCTCATAGCGCCGGGCTGCGCGCCATCAGCGCCTCGATCTCCTCCGCCATCTCGTGGATCACGCCGAGACCGACCGTGCCCGTGATCTGGAGCCTGAGCCCGCCGGTCTCGAGGATGAGCGTCGAGCGCCCGTCGATGCGCTCCCGGGGAAGCCGGCCGATCCGCACCGTCGAGATGTCCCGGTAGGCGAGGTCGTACTCGCAGTCGCTCCCGTCCCGGCAGATGCCCGCCAGGCGAAGCGCGTCGTTCCTGAGCTGTAGCTCTCCGGAGCAGATCACGCCGTCTGGCCGGCGCCAGAGAACGGCGTAGCTCGGGCGCCGGGTGCCGTCCGGGTAGTCGCGCATGGCCCGAATCGTCGCGCCCCGGGGCGGCAGCCGCATCCGGCGCCGCGCGGATCGCCGCTTCGGGAAAACCCTGATTCTCGGCGCCCGGTCGCCCGGCAGGCGGTTGCCCCCGCCGTCCACAGCCGTGTCCACAGCTCCGCGCCGCGGCTGTTGGCGCCTGTTGACGCTCGGATCGAATCTCCCGCAACGTGCGGAGAATTCGTCTGTATCCCTGTGGACAGATGCCCGGCCCCGGCGCCCAGGCCCGACACTTCGTCTCGCTCCTGGCCGAGGGGCGGGGCCTCCAGGGGGAGGTGAAGCCGCAGCACCTCCGGGTGCGATCACTCGCCCCGCCCCTCTCCGAGCGGCTCGGCCGGCTCGCGGTCGCTCAGGCGAGCAGGCGGCGGAGGACGAATGGGAGGATGCCGCCGTGGCGGAAGTACTCGCGCTCCCTCGGCGTGTCCAGGCGGACGCGGGCCCGGAAGCGGATCGGCGCTCCGCCGCCATCCGGGGTCGCGGTCACCTGCACCTCGCGCGCCTCGCCCCCGTCGAGCCCGTCGAGGTCGAAGCGCTCCCGCCCCGTCAGCCCGAGCGACTGCGCGGAGTCGCCGCCGGCCAGCTCGAGCGGCAGGATGCCCATCATCAGCAGGTTCGAGCGGTGGATTCGCTCGAGGCTCTCGGCGATCACGGCGCGCACGCCGAGGAGCGCAGGCCCCTTCGCAGCCCAGTCGCGGGAGGAGCCGGAGCCGTACTCCTTGCCGGCGAGCACGATCAGCGGGACGCCCTCCGCCTGGTAGCGCAGGGAGGCGTCGTAGATCGACAGCCGCTCGCCGTCGGGGAGGTGGAGCGTCACCGAGCCCTCCGCACCCGGGACGAGCTGATTTCGCAGGCGGACGTTCGCGAAGGTGCCGCGCACCATCACCTCGTGGTTGCCGCGCCGGGAGCCGTACGAGTTGAAGTCCCGGCGCTCGACGCCGTGCTCGATCAGGTACGCGCCGGCCGGGCTGTCCGGCCTGATCGAGCCTGCGGGCGAGATGTGGTCGGTCGTGACCGAGTCGCCGACCATGACCAGGCAGCGCGCCCCGCGGATGTCGCCGACCGGCTCGGGCTCGCGCGGCATCGCGGAGAAGTACGGCGGCTGGCGGACATAGGTCGAGGCGGGGTCCCAGTCGTAGCGGTCCCCGAAGGGGATCTCGAGCGTGTTCCAGCGCTCGTCGCCGGCGAACACGTCGGCGTAGGCCGTCCGGAACAGGTCGTCGCGGAGCGAGGCGGCGATCGTCTCCTGGATCTCCGCGGGGCTCGGCCAGAGCTCCCGGAGGTAGACGTCGCGGCCGTCCCGGTCGCGGCCGATTGGCTCGGTCAGGAGGTCGATGTCGAGCCGGCCCGCGAGGGCGTACGCGACCACGAGCGGGGGTGAGGCGAGGTAGTTCGCCTTGACCTCGGGGTGGATGCGGGCCTCGAAGTTGCGGTTGCCCGAGAGGACGGAGCAGGCGACGAGCCCGCCGTCCGCGATCGCCCGCGAGACGGGCTCGGGGATCGGCCCGGAGTTCCCGATGCACGTGGTGCAGCCGTAGCCGACGAGGTTGAAGCCGAGCTCGTCCAGGTAGGGCGTCAGCCCCGCCCGGTCGAGGTACTCGCTGACCACCTTCGAGCCCGGGGCGAGGCTCGACTTC
>JBBILK010000518.1:0-2358 GCA_037444965.1 Actinomycetota bacterium
CGGCGCAGGCGTGCCGAGCGGTGCGCCGGGACCGGCGGGCAGGGCGGCCGGAGCGTCCGCCGGCGGAACGGCCGGTGGGGCAGAGTGGTCGACGAACGGCGCGACGGCGGTGGTCGCGGCCGCGATCGCGACCGCCGTCGCAGCTTTCGAGGCGAAGGGAAGCGAGACGAGCTTCGCGACCACCGCTCCGAGGGCGGCGCCGGCGCTGCCGACGACCCCGGCGGTGGACGCGTCGAAGTCCGGGATGTCCCGCGAGATCGCTGCCCGCATCGCGACGGGGACGGCCACGAGCCCTGCTGCGTAGCGGGGCACCGTGCGCACCGTGTCTCGAAGCCGGCGCCGCGCCCTGAACAGCAGCGACTCGACGACGGGCACCGACACGGACAGCGTCGAGGCGACTTCCTCGTACGAGAGACCGAGGAAGTCGCGCAGCGCAACCGCCTCTCGCTGCCGGATCGGCAGCTCGGCCATCGCGGCCGTCACCTCGGCGATCTCGCTCCGGCGGTCGGCGATCTCCGTCAGGTCGGCCGGGTCGGTGAGCTGGCTCTCGACCTCGCCGTCGAGGGCGAGCGGCGCGCGAATGCGCTTCCGGAGCCGTGCCCTGCACTCGTTGCGGGCGATCGCCGCGAGCCAGGGTGCGGCATCGCGAGGCTCGCTGCCTCGAAGCATGCTGCGATAGGCGGAGACGAACGTCTGCTGCGCCGCGTCCTCGGCTTCGTGGTGGTCGCGGAGCAGCAGGCGGCAGAGACCGAGCACCATGCTCGCGTGCTCGTCGAACAGCGCGGCGACGCGCGCACCGACCGCACGCCGCGAGGCACGCTGCGCGGCGCGTGAGGCTTTCGCGGTCGCTCCCGCTGGGGTGGTACTCGGCGGCGGGTGTCCGTTGCGGCTCTGTCCCATACCCTCCCCTGCGCTCCCAACCGCGGGAGCATCCTCAGGAAAGAGTACGACTTCGGCCGGAAACTTGCACGGGAACCCTGCTCCGGAAGGTCTCGAAAGCGGCGTGAACCCGTTCCGGGACAGGCATCCGACACATTTCTCGAAGCGGTGTACAATGCCGCCCACCTGTGAGCCGGGAGTCGTGGATCTCGCCGGCTCTTTCCGTTGAAAAACCGGCAGATTCATCGTGGCGGTAACGAGAAAGGCGATGTCCATGCTCACGGTCGACATCTCTCTTCCCGACATCGAAGAGCTCCACAAGCTCGTCGCCGAAGGCCAGGAGAAGGGGTTCCTGACCTACGATGAAATCGTTGCCGGGTTGGAGGAGCTCGACCTCGCCAAGGAGCAGATCGAGGACTTCTACACGTACATGATCGACCACGGCATCGACCTCGTCGAGGGTGAGGAGCACAAGACGCCTCCCCACGAGGAGCCCGCGCTGGCCGAGGAGAAAGGCCCCCAGCTCGACCTCACCGTGGAGCCGTCCCTCGACTCGCTGCGCCTCTACCTGCGCGAGATCGGGAAGGTCCCGCTCCTGACCGCCGAGCAGGAGGTCCATCTCGCCAAGCGGATCGAGCGCGGCGACATGGCGGCCAAGCAGCAGATGATCGAGGCCAATCTTCGTCTGGTCGTCTCGATCGCGAAGGGCTATCTCGGCCGCGGCCTCTCGTTCCTCGACCTGATCCAGGAGGGCTCGCTCGGCCTGATCAGGGCCGTCGAGAAGTTCGACTACCGGAAGGGCTACAAGTTCTCGACGTACGCGACGTGGTGGATCCGGCAGGCGGTGACCCGGGCGATCGCCGACAAGGCGCGGACGATCCGGATCCCGGTGCACATGGTCGAGAAGCTGAACAAGGTCGTCCACATCGAGCGGCAGCTGATCCAGCGGCTCGGCCGCGATCCGCGGCCCGAGGAGATCGCCGCCGAGCTCGACATGAGCACCGAGGAGGTGCGCGACATCCTCCGCATGGCTCAGCTCCCGGTCTCGCTCGAGAAGCCGATCGGCGAGGAGGAGGAGTCCGAGCTCGGCGACTTCGTGCAGGACGAGGCGGCCGAGTCGCCCTTCGACACCGCCTCGCTCTCGCTGCGCCGCGGAGACATCGACCGCGCGCTCGACTCGCTGCCGGAGCGCGAGCGCAAGGTGATCGAGCTTCGCTTCGGGCTCAAGGGCGAGCAGCCCTGCACGCTCGAGGAGGTCGGACGGGCGTTCGGAGTCACGCGCGAGCGCATCCGCCAGATCGAGAACAACACGCTGAAGAAGCTCGAGTCGCTCCCGGAGGCCCAGGGGTTGAAGGACTGCGTCTGACGGGGGAAGCCCGAGCGACCCGGCCCCTCGACAGGCGTCCATGGCTTCCTTCGTTTTCCTCGGGCTACTAGGATGCTCCAGTGTCCCAGGGAGGCTGTGAATGTCCAAGCGCG
>JBBILK010000519.1:0-2346 GCA_037444965.1 Actinomycetota bacterium
TGCTCTGGCTCGCCGGCTACCTGCCGCACCTCGCGAGCTGCGCGCGCTGCGACGAGCCCGGCCCGCTCGTCGGCTTCTCGGCCGCGGACGGAGGCGCCGTCTGCGAGCGCTGCGCGGGCGGCGCGCTCCACCTCTCCGCGGGCGGCTTCCTCGCGGTCCGCGGCCTGCTCGAGCATCCGCTCGCGGCAGCCCGTTCGCTCGGCATCGGCGCGGGCGCGGCGCGCGAGACGCTGCGCGTCGTCGAGGCGGTCTACGAGTACCACGGCGGGTTTCGCCTCCGTACGCTCGCCCGCCGGTAGCGCCGCGAATCGACCATCTAGGATCCCTCCGTGGCGCTCACCTTCCAGGACCTGATCTTCGCGCTCGAGCGCTACTGGGCCTCGCAGGGCTGCGTCGTCATGCAGCCGTACCACACCGAGGTCGGCGCGGGGACGTTCAATCCCGCCACCGCGCTTCGCTGCCTCGGGCCGGAGCCCTGGCGGACCGCGTACGTCGAGCCGTCGATCCGGCCCACCGACGGGCGCTACGGCGAGAACCCGTTCCGGTTCCAGCACTACTACCAGTACCAGGTGATCCTCAAGCCGGCGCCCGACGACGTCCTCGACCTCTACTTCGGCTCGCTCGAGGCGATCGGGATCGACGTGCACGCCCACGACGTCCGCCTCGTCGAGGACGACTGGGAAGGGCCGACGCTCGGCGCCTGGGGGCTCGGCTGGGAAGTCTGGATCGACGGTATGGAGGTGACCCAGTTCACGTACTTCCAGCAGCTCGGGGGTCTCGACCTCGACCTGATCCCGGCCGAGATCACGTACGGTCTCGAGCGGCTGGCGATGTTCCTGCAGGGGAAGCGGACCGCCTTCGAGATCGAGTGGGCGCCCGGCATCACCTGGGGGGAGGTGTACAGGGAGAACGAGCGCCAGTGGTCCGCGTACAACTTCGAGCACGCGCCGGTCGACGTGCTCATGCGCCGGTTCGGGGAGCACGAGGAGGAGTGCGGCGCGCTCGTCGAGCGCGGTCTGCCGCTCCCGGCCTACGACCAGGTGCTGAAGTGCTCGCACGCGTTCAACCTGCTCGACGCGCGGGGCGCGATCTCCGTGACCGAGCGCGCCGCGTACATCGCACGGGTGCGCCACCTCGCACGGCGCGTCGCCCAGCTCTACGTGGAGAAGACGAGTGCCGACGCTGCTCTTTGAGATCGGCTGCGAGGAGCTTCCCGCCTCGGCGTGCCGGGAGGCCGAGGAGCAGCTTCCCCAGCTGTGCAGGGCCCTGCTCGGCCGGGAGCCCGAGCGGGTCCTCGTCGGCCCCCGGCGCCTCGCGATCGTCGTCCCGGACCTGCCTGCGCGGACGCCGGACGAGGTCCGGCGCGGTCCCGCGGAGCGAGTGGCCTTCGACGAGGAGGGCCGGCCGACGAAGGCCGCGGAAGGGTTCGCCCGCAGCGTCGGTCGCGAGCCCGGCGACCTCGAGCGTCGCGACGGCCACGTCTGGGCGACCGTGCCCGGCGTTCGGCTCGCGGACGTGCTCCCGGACCGCCTCGCGGAGATCCTGCGCGGCCTCTCGTTCAGGAAGTCGATGGTGTGGCGCCAGGGCGGCCTGCGCTTCTCCCGGCCGGTGCGCTGGCTGTGTGCGCGGCTCGACGGCGAAGCGGTTCCGGTCTCGTTCGACGGCGTGTCCTCGGGTGGGCTCTCCTACGGGCACCGGTTCAACGCCGGGCAGGTCGAGATCCCGAGCGCGCATGCCTACCTCGACGTCCTGCGCGCAGCCGGCGTCGAGCCCGACCCCGACGAGCGCCGCCGGCAGATCACGGAGGCGCTCGACGCGATCGGCGGCTGGAGCGACCCGGGAGGCGTGCTCGACGAGGTGGTCCATCTCGTCGAGAGCCCCGTCGTCCTCGAGGGCTCGTTCGACGAGCGGTTCCTCGCGCTCCCTCCGAGGGTGATCGTGACCGCGATGCAGTCCCACCAGCGCTACTTCCCGCTCGGAGGCGCCCGGTTCGCGTTCGCGGCGAACGGCGGCGATCCCGACCTCGTCCGGGCCGGCAACGAGCGGGTACTCGAGGGGCGCCTCGAGGACGCGGCGTTCACGTTCGAGCGCGACGTCAGGCAGGGTATCGACGCGCTGGCAAGTCGCCTCGGCTCGATCACGTTCGTCGCGGGCGCCGGGAGCATGGCCGACAAGACGGCGCGCCTCGAGCGGCTGGTGGAGGCGCTCGGCGGCGGCGACGCCTCGCGGGAGGCGGCCCGGCTCGCGAAGGCCGACCAGGCGGCCGAGCTCGTGCGGGAGTTCCCCGACCTGGAAGGCCACATCGGCGCCGAGTACGCACGCCTCGCGGGCTATCCGGAGGCGGTC
>JBBILK010000520.1:0-2345 GCA_037444965.1 Actinomycetota bacterium
GTATCGCGGCCAGACCCGCGCGCTGAGTCAGGCCGTCGAGGAGCGCGACCGGGCGCTCGCCGCTCTGAAGGAGCTCGAGTTCGACCACCGCACCGGCAAGGTCTCGGACGACGACTACGAGCAGCTCGTCGGCCAGCTCCGCCTCGAGGCGGCCGAGGCGCTGGAGGCGCTCGACGAGCCGGCGCTGCCCGCCCTGCGGGAGGAGGCGCCCTCCTAGCCGCGAACGTGCTGGAACGGTGTCACGGATCCGGCACCTCTCACTGCTCACGGCGCTCGCCGCCGCCCTCCTCGCGGCGGTTCCCGTGGCGCTCGCCGAGCTCGGAGCCGAGAAGCAGGCGGTCGACGCCCGCATCGAGCGTCTGCGAGGCGAGATCGAGCAGGCGAAGCGGCGCGAGCACGTGCTCACGACCGACATCGCGGCCGCCTCCGAGCAGATCGCGATCGTCCAGGGCGAGGTCGACGCGCTCGCCGGCGCGGTCGAGGAGCTCGAACGGGAGCTCGCCTCGCACCGGGAACGCCTCGCCGGGCTGCGGGAGCTCCTCGACGAGCAAACGCGCCGGCTGGCCATGCTCGAGTCCAGCGAGCGCGTCGCCCAGGAGCGGCTGCAGGAGCGCCTCGTCGAGCTCTACGAGACCGACCCCCCCGACGAGATCGAGATCCTGCTGCTCTCGCGCAGCCTCGGCGACCTCATCTCCCAGCTCGAGTACCTCGGGCAGATCGCCCGGCACGACCGGGAGATCGCCGAGGACGTGCGCCGCTCGCGGGCGGAGGTCGCCGCTGCGCGGCTCGAGACCGCCGAGACGAAGGCCGAGGAGGCCCGCGCCGTCGCAGCTCTCGCCCGGCGCACGGCCGAGCAGCAGGCAGCGCTCGAGCGCCTCGTCGCGCGGCGAGACGAGCTCGCGGCCGCCCAGCGCGATCGCGAGGCCCTGCTCGCCGCGGTCCGGGAGGAACGCCACGGCGCCGAGGAAGACCTCGAGGGGCTCGAGCGGGCCAGCGCGGAGCTGGCGGAGCGAATCCGGGCGGCCCAGGCGGGTGCTGCGTCGGGGTCCGTCTCGGCACCGTCACCGCAGCCGGGTGAGGCGCCGGTGTCCGCGAGCGGACTCGTCTGGCCCGTCGACGGGCCGATCACGAGCCCGTTCGGGATGCGCTGGGGCCGCCTGCACGCGGGGATCGACATCGGCGCCGGCTTCGGCACGCCGATTCGCGCAGCGGCGGGCGGGACGGTCATCCACGCCGGCTGGCTCGGGGGCTACGGGAACCTGGTCGTGATCGACCACGGCGGCGGTCTCGCGACCGCGTACGGCCACCAGCAGGCGCTCCACGTCTCGGCCGGCGAGAGCGTCGGCCAGGGCGAGGTGATCGGCGAGGTCGGCTCCACCGGCAACTCGACCGGGCCCCATCTCCACTTCGAGGTCCGGATCGGGGGAAGCCCGGTCGACCCGCTCGGCTACCTGTAGCGACCCGCTGCCGGCAGCGGCGCGGGCTACGCCGCCTCGTCGGGCAGGTTGACCACTCGCAGGTCGGGGAGCCCGCGGTAGCGCTGGTCGAGGTCGAAGCCGTAGCCGACGAAGAACTCGTCCGGCACGGTGAAGCCGACGTAGCGGATCGGGAGGTCGTCGACGAGCCGGCGGTAGGGTCGGTCGAGCAGGGTGCAGACCGCGACCGAGCGCGGGTTTCGCAACTGGAGGGTCTTGATCAGGTAGTTGAGCGTCAGGCCCGTGTCGACGACGTCCTCGACGATCAGCACGTCGCGGCCGGCGATCGGCGCGTCGAGGTCCTTGATCATGCGGATGGTCGAGCGGCCACCGAGCGCGCCGCCGTAGCCGGCGAGCGCGACGAACTCGATCGCGTGCGGGATCGCGATCGCGCGCGAGAGGTCGGCGACGAAGACGAACGCGCCGCGGAGGACGGAGACGAGGACGAGGTCCGAGCCCGCGTAGTCGCGGGCGATCTGGACACCGAGCTCCTCGACGCGCGCCACCAGCTCGTCTCGCGTCAGGTAGACCTCGCCGACCCGGGGGTCGTCGATTACGTGCGGTGGTTGAGCCCGTATTTCTGCGCCAGGCGCTCGAAGTCGCGCCGGTAGAAGAGCTTGACCTTGACGTCCGGGTAGCGCTCGCGCAGCTTGCGGAGCTTCCGGTTCTTGCGGGTGACGAGCGACTGCTTCATCACCGTCAGCTCGACGTACAGGTCCTGCTCGGGCAGGTAGAAGTCGGGGGTGAACGCCTCGAGCACGCGGCCGTCCTCGTCCGTCTCGAGGACGAACGTCCGCGGCTCGTACTCCCAGGGGACGCCGTAGTAGTCGAGGATCTTCGCGCACTCGAGCTCGGCCTCGTTCGCGAACT
>JBBILK010000521.1:0-2340 GCA_037444965.1 Actinomycetota bacterium
GAGGAGGCCGAGCGCCGGGCGTCGACCGCGACCGCGTACCTCGCCGCTCAGAAGCGCCGGCGCGAGCTCACTGCCGCCTGGGCGGACTGGCTCGCCGGCGAGGGGATCACCGCGATCGCCGAGCCGACCGTCCCGGTCGTCGCGCCGCCGCGGGGGGACGGCTACGAGCACTGGGGCACGGACATCGCGCTGATCTCACTCACGCACTACTGGGACTGGACCGGCTTTCCGGCGGTCGCGCTCCCGGCCGGCGTCGGCTCGCGTACCGGCCTGCCGGTCGGCGTCTCGCTGATCGGAGCCGCCGGGGCCGACTGGGAGCTGCTCGCCCTCGGGATCGACCTCCAGGCCGAGCTCGGCGTGCCCGCTCCGCCCGGGCTGGCCGCGTAGCGGAAGCCGAGCGTCAGCCGCGCCCGTGCGGCGCGAAGAAGTCGAGCTCCGGGCCGAGCGGGATGATCCGCCCCGGGTTGAGCATGTCGTGCGTCGTGTAGTAGTGGCGCTTGATCTGCTCCAGGGAGACCGTCGCGGCGATGCCCGGCTGCTGGTACAGGTCGCGCGTGTAGGCCCACAGGTTGGGGTAGTCGACGAGTCGGCGACGGTTGCACTTGAAGTGGCTGTAGTAGACGGTGTCGAAACGGACGAGCGTGGGGAAGAGCCGCCAGTCCGCCTCGGTCGGCCGCTCGCCGACGAGGTAGCGCGTCAGGCCGAGGCGCTCCTCGAGCGCATCGAGCACGGCGAACACGTTCGCGCACGCCTCCTCGTAGACGGACTGACTCGTGCTGAAGCCGGCGACGTACACGCCGTTGTTGAGCACGTACACGAGCTCGCCGAGCGCGTCGATCTCGAAGCGGAGCGCGAGCGGGTAGAGGTCGGCGTCCCGCTCCGCGTACGCGTCGAAGGCGGTCCCGAGCATGCGCAGGATGTCGGCCGACTCGTTGCTCACGATCTGCCCGCTCTCCGTGTCCCAGAGGACGGGGAGCGTCAGGCGCCCGTCGAAGCTCGGATCGCTCGCAGCGTACGCCTCGCTCAGGAACGTGAAGCCGTTGACCTGGTCGACGAACTCGCCGCCGGTGAAGGCCCAGCCGCGGGCGTCGCGGTACGGGTGCGCGTAGGAGATCGAGATCGCGGTCTCGAGGCCCTTGACGAGACGGCCGATGACGACCCGATGTGACCAGGGGCACGCGAGGCACACGTAGAGGTGGTAGCGACCGGAGGCGGCGGGGAAGCCGGAGCTCCCGTCCGCCGTCACCCAGGCACGGAAGCTGCTCTCCTGCCGCACGAAGCGACCGTCGGCGGTCAGCTCGCGACCAAGCTCGAAGCGGCTCTCGTCCGCCGGCCGGATAACGGGGTTGCCAGAGGTTCCCATCGCGAGCGATGCTAGCGGGGGTCGCCCGCTCACTTGACACCGGGCGCGGCCGAACAGTACGGTTCGCTCCGCGTACTCGTGTTCGCGAAGCGAACAACAGCCGATGACCCGAGGGAATCGTCCCGCCCCCGTCGCAGCCCGCGCCTTCCGGCCGCGAGCGCGGTGCCTACCAGCGCCTGCCCGCCGAGGCCCCGCGCACGAGGCTCTCGGAGATGAGAGCGGCGGTTCTGAGGAGCAGCGGCAGGCACCTCTCGCGCAGCTCGGCGACCGAGACGCGCGCGGCCGCTGCGGAGCAGTTGATCGCGGCGATCGTGCGACCGTCAGCGTTCTTGATCGGAGCGCCGATCGACCGAAGGCCGACCTCCAGCTCCTGGTCGACGAGCGCCCAGCCCTGCTTGCGCACGTCGGCCAGCACCGCCCGGAGCTCCGCGGGGTCGATGATCGTGCGATCCGTCAGTCGCTCGAGCTTCGTCTCGGCGAGGTAGCGCTCCAGCTCGTCCTCGGGCAGGTCGGCGAGCAGCACCCGCCCCATCGACGTGGCATGCGCCGGGAAGCGCGTGCCGACGCCGAGCGCGACCGTCATGATCCGGCGGGTCGGCACGCGGGCGACGTAGACGATGTCGGGAAGGTCGAGCGTCGCGGCAGAGCACGACTCCCTGGTCTCCTGAACCAGATCCTCCATCAACGGCTGGGCGATCTCCCACAGGTTCAGCGACGAGAGGTAGGCCCACCCGAGCGAGAGCACCCGCGGGGTGAGCGAGAACAGCCGCCCGTCCGAGCGGACGTGGCCGAGCTTCTCCAGGGTGAGCAGGATGCGCCGCGCAGTCGCGCGGGTGATCCCGGTCAGGCGCGCGACCTCGCTCAGCGTCAGGGCGGGATGATCGCGCGAGAACACCTGGATGACCGCCATTCCGCGCTCGAGGGACTGCAGGTACTGCTTCTTCTCGACCGTCGCCTGAGCCATCGTGGTGAACTCT
>JBBILK010000522.1:0-723 GCA_037444965.1 Actinomycetota bacterium
GGCTCGGCGTCCGCCAGCCGGTCCTGCGAGCGGCTCGCGAGCGCCTCGGCGGGCGGGTGACCGACAGCCGCGAGGTCAACCCCGGCGAGGTCTGGGAGGAGAACGAGCTCTGGATCGAGCTCTCCTGGCGGATCGACCCGGACGGCAGCCTCGGAATCCGGCGCTGGTTCGAGTCGGCGGAGCAGCCGGGCGAGAAGCTGAGCGTGGACGAGTACTACCGGTACATCTTCGAGCGCTCGGTGCCCGGCCTGCCCGAGCAGGCCGCGGCCGAGGGCCTGGCCCCGCTTGCCTACATGCGCCGCTTCGGGGCGTTCGAGGTGACGGCGAGCGTCGGTGCGGTGCACGAGGAGCCCGTGCCCGAGGAGGAGCTCGTGGACGCGGCCGCCGGCCGCTTCGGCCGCGTCTACACGCGGGCCCCGCGACCGGCCTCGCCGAACATCGTCCCGCTCCCGACTCCAGACCCGGATGCGGACGGCCGGCGTCCGGTCGGCGTCGAGGTCGACGGCCGCGTGCTGCGAGGGTTCCCGACGCCGAGCGGCCGGCTCGAGTTCTACTCGCGGACGCTCGCCGAGTGGGGGTGGCCCGAGGCGGCGATCCCGACCTCGCTTCGGAGCCACGTCGCCCCGGAGCGGCTGGGCGAGGGCGAGCTGGTGCTCGTCCCGACCTTCCGCGTGCCGGTGCAGGTGCACACCCGCTCGGCGAACGCGAAGTGGCTCGACGAGA
>JBBILK010000522.1:736-2332 GCA_037444965.1 Actinomycetota bacterium
GCCCACACGAATCCGGTCTGGCTGCACCCGTCGGACGCGGCCCGGATCGGCGCCGGCACCGGCGACCTCGTCCGGGTCGAGACGGCGATCGGCCACTTCGTCGCCAGGGCGTGGGTGACCGAGGGGATCCGTCCCGGGGTGGCGGCCTGTAGCCACCACATGGGCCGCTGGCGGCCCGAGCGCGAGCGCGGCCAGCGCCAGGCGATGCAGGCGGTCCGGCTCGAACGGGACGGCTCCCGCTGGACGCTTCGCAGGCAGGCCGGGATCGAGCCGTTCGAGTCCGGGGATCGCGACACGGGGCGAATCTGGTGGTCTGACGCGGGCGTCCACCAGAACCTCGCCTTCCCGGTGCAGCCGGACCCGGTCTCGGGCATGCACTGCTGGCACCAGGCGGTTCGCATCCGCCCGGCGGAGCCCGGCGACGCGTACGGCGACGTCGCGGTCGACACCGACCGCGCCCACGAGCTCTACCGGGAGTGGCTCGGGCTCGCGCGCCCGGCAACGAGCCACTCGCCCGACGGCACCCGGCGGCCCTACTGGCTCCTGCGGCCACTGAAGCCGCCACGCGACGCCTACGCACTTCCCCTCGAGGCGCGACGAGACCGTGATCACGGAGAAAGGAGCTGAAGATGCTGGACGAGGTTGCCGGGGCCGGGGTTGCCCGGCCGGCCGAGGTGGCGCTCGGCGAAGAGGAGGTGCGGCGCATCGTCCGCGACGAGATCGAGCGTGCGCTCACCCGAGACCAGGCGAGGAAGAAGGCCGCGATCATCGCCTCCAAGGGCACGCTCGACTGGGCCTACCCACCGCTGATCCTGGCCACCACCGCCGCGGCGACGGGGATGGAGGCCGCGATCTTCTTCACGTTCTACGGCCTGAACGTCATCCACAAGGACTTCGAGCGGAAGCTGAAGGTCTCGCCGGTCGGCAACCCGGCGATGCCGATGCCGGTGCCGATGCCGAACCTCGCCACGGTCATGCCGGGGATGGGGCCGACCGCGACCGGGATGATGAAGTCGATGTTCAAGTCGAAGAACGTGGCCACGATCCGCGAGCTGCTCGACGCCGCACGCGAGGCCGACGTCCACCTGATCGCCTGCCAGATGACGATGGAGGTCTTCGGGTACGAGGAGAGCGACTTCGTCGACGGGGTCGAGTTCGGCGGCGCCGCCGCGTTCCTCTCCGAGGCCCGGAAAGCGCACGTCATGCTGTTCGTCTGAGGAGGAGGACGAGAATGGAGCCGAAGGAAGACAGGCTGCTCGACGCCCGCGGTCTCCTCTGCCCGATGCCCGTCGTCAGGGCGAGCAAGGAGATGCGGAACCTCGAGCTGGGACAGGTGCTCAAGGTGCTCGCCACCGACCGCGGCTCGATCGCCGACATGCCGGCCTGGGCCGAGGACTCGGGCCACGAGCTGATCGACTGGCACGAGGAAGACGGCGTTTTCGTCTACTTCGTCCGGAAAATGCCGTCAGATGACTGACGACATTTCCCGGATGTTCGCAACGCAGACAACCAAGTGGGTTTTCTAATCATTTTCCGGAGGAAAATGACATGATCTTCAAGCAGTTCCGGTACGAGCCGCTCTCCGCCGCCTCGTAC
>JBBILK010000523.1:0-2308 GCA_037444965.1 Actinomycetota bacterium
GATCCCTTCAGCACCCCCGGCCTGGTCATCGACCCCAAGATGCACGACGGCTTCGTGCTGGAGGTGCACGACCTGATGGAGAACCGGGCCGCCATGTTCGAGTGCCCGCAGGACCTGTACGACCTCCTCGTCTACATCGGCACCCCGTCCCGGTTCGTCGTCAAGCACGTCTTCCGCAAGGCGAACCGAAGCGAGCCGGTCGCGGTCACCTCCACCCAGCGGCTCGCGCTGATCGCCGGGCGCTACGTCGGCAAGGACGACCCGATCATGATCGTCCGCGCCCAGTCGGGGCTCCCGGCGGTCGGAGAGGTGCTCGAGCCGTTCGCGTTCCCGCACCTCGTCGCCGGCTGGATGCGCGGGTCCCACCACGGCCCGCTCATGCCCTGCTCGCTCGACGCGAACACGCCGGCGCGCTTCGACGGCCCGCCTCGGGTCACCGGCATGGGCTTCCAGCTTGCGCACGGCCGGCTGGTCGGGCCGCGCGACATGCTCGGCGACATCTCCTTCGACCGGGCACGCCAGACCGCGCTCGAGGTCACCGACTACATGCGGCGGATGGGCCCGTTCGAGCCCGAGCGGCTGCCGATGGACGAGATGGAGTACACGACCATGCCGGCGGTACAGGAGAAGCTCGCCGGGCGCTGGACGGCGCTCGAGCCGCCGCCCGAGGTCGCGATCGCCGCCGAGTCGGCCGACGTCGAGTAGCCGGCGGAGGCGGTGGCGCTCGAGCGCCTCGACGGGGTGCCCACCTCACGGGGGCCGCTCCGCCTCGTCTCGCTCGAGCCGGGCCGCTTCCCCGAGGAGCAGGACGCGGTGCTCTGCGCGGGCACGGACGACCGACCGGTCGGCTACGTCAAGCACTTCGCGGGCCGGCCGGCCGCGTTCGTCCGGCCCTGGATCGAGGCGCACCTCGATCGGGGCGACGAGCGCTTCCTGGGCGAGCTCGTCGGCGCGCTCACGGCCCTGCTGCCGCCCGGCAGCCACGTGATGGTCGGCTACGGGGACGACGAGACGGAGCGCGGCCTCAAGCGCCGCTTCCCCCCGGCCGCGACGCCGGTCGGGCAGGCTCTCTTCGCCGCCGGCTGCGCCTGGTTCAAGGACTGGTACTACCCGGAGGGCTGGCTCGAGGGCGGCTTCAAGCTCCAGGGCACGAAGCCCGCCTCCGGCGAGGCGCGCCGCGAGCGCCTCGCCGAGCTCCGCGCCGAGCTCGAGACCTGGCTCGACGAGACGGAGGAAGCGGAGGACGAGCTCACCGCGCAGGCTCGTGAGCGGGCGCTCGCCGTGCTTCGCGGGACGAATCCGTAGTTCCCCGCTGACGGATCGCTGGATTTCCCCGATGCGAGCCGCGCCCGCCGCGTCGATGATCGGTCCCGGACCAACGAGCGGAAGGAGGTCGGAGCATGCCCACCACCTTCACCGGGCTCGAGGAGATCGTCCGCGAGTACCACCACCTGCAGGAGGAGCACCGGCGCGCGGGGCCGGAGGGCACGGCGCGCCGGCGCCTCGAGACCAGGCTCGAGGAGCTCGAGCAGCGCTTCGAGCACCGGCTGCTCGAGGAGCTCGGCAGCGAGGACGAGCGCGTCGCCTGGCGCGCACGCCTCCATCACGGAGCCGGCGCGCCGCTCGTCGCGCCGTCCGCACCGCTCGTCTTCGAGGGACGCTCGGCAGCCGGGTCGACCGTCGAGATCCGCGAGCGGCCGGACGGCGACTACGACGTCGAGATCGACGGCGCGCCCGTCGAGCGGCTCTCGGGGCCGATCGACTTCCACGTGTACGTCGACGGCGACCGCCGCTTCCGCGAGGTCTTCGACGTCCCCGGCGCCACGCTGGAGGCGTTCGCAGCGTGGGTTGCCGGCCCGGCGGGCGAGCCGCCCTGGGAGCACCTGCACGAGCTGCTCGGAGCAGGGCTCGTCGACCGTCACTTCGGCCTCACCGAGCGGGGCCGCCGAGCGCTCCGGCGGGGAGCGGCTCCGTAGTTCACCGAAGCTACGATCGGGGGGTCTGCCGATGCGCCCGCAGCACGCCGGTACGACCATGGGGCTGGACCGACCGAAGGAGGCAGCGATGAAGGAGCGCCTGAAGGGAGTTGCCGGGCACAAGCGGCTGGCCGTCGGTGTCGTGGCGACGCTCGGTGCGATCGGAGGCCTGGTCGCCTGGCGCCGGCACAGGGCCCACGCGGCGTAATGCCCGGATCGCTCCGGCTGCTGGCGGTCGCGGCGCTGATCGGCGTCGCGGCCGCCGGCGCGGGCTGCTCCGAGGACGAGGGCGCTGCCGGGGAGCCGGTCGCGGCCCGTCCGGCCGCTGAGGC
>JBBILK010000524.1:0-2294 GCA_037444965.1 Actinomycetota bacterium
TGCGGATCGACCGGATCGATCGCGAGCGAGGCCGTCCGGCGCGTCGCGGCGACGCGCTCCCAGGTGCGGCCACCGTCGTCGGAGCGGTAGGCACCGGCGCGATCCGTCGCCGCGTAGACGAGGCGCGGATCAGCCGGGTCGACTGCGAGCGCGAGCACGGTCAGCCGGCCGAGGCCGGAAGGGCGCCAGCTGCGCCCGCCGTCGCGGCTTCGCCAGACGCCCCCGTGGTCGAGACCCGCGTAGACGAGGGCCGGTCGGGACGGCGCAGCCGAGACGGCCCGCACGCCCGTGTTGGGAAGATCGCGGCTCGATCGGCGCCACCGCTCTCCCCCGTCTGCGCTGCGGTAGACGCCGAGCTCCGTCGCGGCGAGTACGAGACGGGGGCTTCCGCCCCCGCTGAGCCCCCAGACGCTCGCGTACGGCAGCCCCGCCGTCGCTCCGGCCCAGGTGGCGCCGCCGTCGTCCGAGCGCAGCACCCGTCCGTTGTACGTTCCGGCGAGCACCCGCCCCGTGGTCGGCTCGGTGAGAAGCGAGAGCACGGTCTCTCCCTCGATCGTGTCGCCGGTTCCGGGCAACCAGGCGGCGCCGTCGGTTGTCGAGACGACGCCTCCCCAGGGGAGCCCGGCGTAGATGCGACCCTCGGAGTCGACGGCAAGAGCCTGCGTCGGCAGGTTCGGCAACCCGGTGCTCGAGACGTCCCAGCTGAGGCCGCCGTCGCCCGAGACGAGCAGCCCGGCGGCTGTCGTCCAGTAGAGCCGCTCGGGATCGGATGGGTCCGCAGCCGGCGCAGCGAACGTTCCGGGCGCCGCCGGGACGTCGAGCAGCGTCCATGCGGCAGCTTCGACTGTGCGGCGGAAGAGACCGCGGTTCGTGACCGCGTAGAGCGTGGTCGGCTCCGTCGCCACGGCCGCGAGACCGACGAGGTAGCCGTCGGGGTCGACAGGCACCGGCGGACCGTAGATGCTCCACGACGCACCGCCGTCGGTCGTGCGAGCGACGTTCCCCGCGAAGTCGACGACGTAGAGGGTGTCGGCGTCGGACGGGTCGAGAGCCCTGAGCGCCGGGTAGAACTCGCCGTCCCGTCCCGGGAGCGCCCGCCGCTGCCAGCTCGCGCCACGGTCGAGCGAGCGGTAGAGCACGTCGCCGGCGAGCGCGTACACGGTTGCCGGTGCGGCGGGCGAGGACGCGATCCACCCGACGCAGCAGGCGCTGTCGCCGAGCCCTTCGGAGGACACTTCCCACGTCGCGCCGCGGTCGAGCGAGCGCAGGAGGCCCTGCCCGTAGCTCGCGGCGAGCAGCACCGAAGGAACGCCGGGTACGACCGCCAGCGTGGCGACGTCGGTACGACCGAGCGACTGCCAGGTCTCGCCCCGATCGTCCGAGCGCAGGAGGGTGGAGGCGAAGAAGCTCGACGCGATGGCGTAGACGGTTCCGGGCGCGCCCGGGTCGGCCTCGACGGCCGAGACGCAGCACAGGCCGGGCGGCAGCCCGGGAAGACGCTCCCACGTGCTGCCGTGGTCGCGGCTTCGGTAGAGCGTCGTGCTGGACGCCCCGTAGAGCGTCGCCGGGGCGGCCGGGTCGATCTCGACGAGCCCGAGCACGGGAGCGTGCGGGCCGAGCGCGGTCCAGCGCTCCGGCTCGACGCCTGCGGCAGCGGGCGCCGCGAAGGCGAGCGCGAGAGCCGCGAGGAGAGCGAGCCGGCGCACGAGCGCGAACCCTACCTGGACGGGTGGGCGATAATCGAGCCGGCCGATGGCCACCCTTCTCCTTCTCGTCACGATCTTCTTCTGGGGCACGGCCTTCCGGGCGAGCGCGATCGGGGCGGAGCACACCTCGCCGATCATGCTGACGGCGCTGCGCGCGGCGCCGGCGGCGCTCGTTCTCCTCGCCGCCCTGCTGCTCGTGCGGGGCCGGCTGCCGCCGCGGCGCCTCTACGGCGTCACTGCCGTGACCGGGCTGCTCATGGTCACGCTGACGCTCGAGGGGATCTCGGAGGGGACGGCGCGGGCGGGCGCCGCGAACGCGGCGATCCTCCTCAACGCGTCGCCGTTCTTCGTGCTCGTCCTCGGCCGGCTCTTCTACGGCGAGCGCGCGCCGTGGACGTCCGTTGCCGGCCTCCTGCTCGGCTTCGCTGGCATCGTGGTCATGGTCTCGAGCCAGCTCGGCGGGATCGAGAACACCGGCGACTTCGTCCTCGGCATGGGATTCGCGCTCGCAGGCGCCCTCGGCTGGGCAATCGGCGTGCTCGTCACGAAGAGCCTCTTCACGCGCCACCCCGACCTCGACATGCTCGG
>JBBILK010000525.1:0-2285 GCA_037444965.1 Actinomycetota bacterium
CTGGACGTCCCCGGCGGCGAACACCCCGGCGACGCTCGTCTCCGACGACTTGCCCCTCGTGACGATGTACCCCGTCGCGTCCGTCTCGAGCTGGCCGACGAACAGGCCGGTGGTCGGGTCGTGCCCGATCGCGACGAAGAGACCGTCGGCCGGGATCGTCGTCTGCTCTCCCGTCTTGACGTTCTCGACGAGGACCCCGGTGACGCGACCCTCCTCGACCCCGAGCACCTCGCGAACGACCGAATCGAGCACGAGCTCGATCTTTTCGTTCGAGCGCGCCCGGTCGACCATGATCGGCGAGGCGCGGAACTGGTCGCGGCGGTGGATCAGGGTCACCCTCGCCGCGAACTTCGCGAGATACGTCGACTCCTCCATCGCGGAGTCGCCGCCGCCGACGACGACCACGTCCTGCTCGCGGAAGAACGCGGCGTCGCAGACCGCGCAGTACGAGACTCCGCGCCCCTGCAGCTGCCGCTCGCTGTCGAGGCCGAGCTGGCGCGCGGTCGCGCCGGTCGCCACGATCACCGTGCGCGCGCGGTACTCGTCGTCGCCCACCCAGATGCGGAACGGCTGCGCGGAGAAGTCGACGCGGGTGACGTCGTCGGTGACGAACTCGGTGCCGAACCGCTCGGCCTGCCGGCGGAAGTCCTGCATCAGCTCGGGGCCGAGCGCCCCGTCCGGATAGCCGGGGAAGTTCTCGACGTCGCTCGTGATCATGAGCTGCCCGCCCCAGGCGAAGCCCTCGATCACGAGCGGGTGCAGGTTGGCGCGGGCGGTGTAGAGCGCGGCCGTGTACCCGGCCGGGCCGCCTCCGATGATGATGACCTCGCGAGTCTCGCCTTCCACGTCGGCTCTCTCCTCTCGCCCATGATGCTCCCTCGAGCCCAGGGGCGCACGGTTGTTTCTGCTCATTCAAACGCATCGAGACGATTGCATGTTCCGTTCGTCTCGCCCGCTGCGCGCCCTGTTACGCCCCGGGCGGCACCCCCTGGCTAGAATCGCCTGCGCTCGAGGTGGGAGACCAGGAAGGATGATCCGGACGATCGGTTGGAGAGAGCTGCGCGAGCTCGCGAGCTTCCGGGCCGAGCACGGCAACGCCGTCAGCCTCTACGTCGACCTCGATCCGGCCCGGCGCAACGGGCTGCGGACGCGCGTGCACTCGCTCGTGGACGAGGCCGGACGCCGGGTCTCGCCCGCGCTCACGCACGAGCAGAAGGCCGCGCTCCGGACCGACCTCGAGCGCATCGGCGGCTTCGTCGAGAGCGAGCTCGATCCGGCAGGCGCTCACGGTCTCGTGGTCTTCTCCTCGCAGCTCGACAACCTCTGGCACACGATCCCGCTTGCCGGCCCGGTCGCGGACAACCTGAGCATCGGCCGTGAGCTCCACCTCGCGCCGCTGGTTCCGCTCGTCGGCCGCGGCAACGGCACGATCGTGCTGCAGGTGGGCCGCGAGCAGGGCCAGCTCTTCCGCCTGCACGGCGGCCAGCTCGTGCCGGTCGCCGAGCGGTTCGACGAGCAGCCGCGCCGTCACGACCAGGGCGGCTGGTCGCAGGCGAACTTCCAGCGGCACGCGGACGCCCTTGCCGACGAGCACCTGCGGGCGGTCGCCGACCGGCTCGAGCAGGAGCTCCGGCGGCTCGGCGGCGAGGCCCGGGTCGTCGTCGCCTGCCCGGAGGAAACCTGGGCGCGCTTCTCCGGCATGCTCTCGAACGACGTCCGTGCGACCGTCGTCGGCTGGACGCCGGCCGAGGCGCACGTCCGCCCGGCCGAGCTGCTCGAGCTCGTCGCTCCGATCCTGAACCGGTCTCACGCCGAGGCCGAGAGCAAGGCAGTCGAGCAGTGGCGCGACGAGCTGGGCAGAAACGGGCGTGCGACGGCCGGCTGGGCCCGGACGCTCGAGGCGGCCTCCGATGGCAGGGTCGCCGTCCTCCTCTTCGCCGACGGCGTCAACCGGGCGGCCTGGGAGTGCCCGGCGTGCTCCCGCGCGAGCCTCGAAGACGGCAAGTGCCCGATCGACGGCCAGCAGCTCGAGCAGCGAGACGAGGGCCTCGACCTCGTCGTGCGTCGCACGATCGAGCACGGCGGGACGGCGCTCGCGCTCAGCGGCCGCGCCGAGCTCGACGCGGCCGAGGGGATCGGCGCTCTGCTCCGGTACTAGACGCCGCCTACGCGGCGTCGCGCTCGACCGGGCGCGGTCCGTCGGCCAGCTCCGGCGCCTGGAGCGCCCGCGTCGTCCGCTCGATCGGCTCCGGCGTGGGCAGCTCGCCGCCGTTCGACGGCGCCAG
>JBBILK010000526.1:0-2283 GCA_037444965.1 Actinomycetota bacterium
CGCGAGCGGTGAGGCGGCCGTTCGAGAGGCGTGGGCGGCGCTTCAGGCGCTCTCCGGGCGCTTGCCGACAGCGACCAATGCACTGCCCCCGGCGAGCACGCCGCGGCGGCTCGCGTGGATCGCCCTGGTCGTCCTCACCGTCGGCCTCGCTTGGCTCGTGCGCAGGGCCGCGCGCGCGATCGGCGCCTGGCTCAGCCGTCGCGCCGGGGAGGCGGCGGCGCTCGCTCAGCGCCGCTCGCTCGAGCATCGACTCGTGTCGGAGCTCGACCGGGTCGGGGCAGACCGCGCTCTCGATCTCGCCGAGCGGGTTGAGGGCTACCTCCGCGCCTGCGAGCGCCGTCGCGAGCGCGCAGAGCTCGGACACGAGCTGGCCGAGCTCGAGGGGAGCCTCGCCGGCTTGGCCGCTCCCCTTACGGCCCTCGACCGGACTCGCGGCGACCTTCGCGACCTCGAGTCCCAGCTTCGCGGACGCTTCGCCGAGATCGGCATCGCGGCGGCTGACCTCGACGCCGCCGCCGGCGCGCTCGAGCGTCTGCGCAGCGAGCACGAGGAGGCCGTCGGGCGTGCCGCCCGCGCCGACGCGGCCGCCGAGCAGCTGCAGGCCCTCCTCGGCGGCACGACGATCCAGGCGCTCGACCGCCGTCGAGGCGAGCTCGAGGAGCGGCTGCGCGCCCACCGGGAACGGCACGGCGAAGACCACGGCCACCCGATCCAGATCGAAGAGGGCGAGCGCCGACTCGAGGAGCTCGAGCGCACGCTGGGCACGGCCGGGCAGGAGCTCGCGAGGGTCGAGACGGAGATCGAGACGTTGGAGCGGGACCTCCCGCAACCCGCCGAGCTCGAAGAGCTGCTCGGCCGGTCCCAGGCGAAGCTCGACGCTCTCGAGCTCCGTCGCGATGCCGTCAAGCTCGCGCGCGAGACGCTTCGGGTGGCAGCCGAGGAGACCCATCGGACGTTCGCCCCGCACCTGAACCGAGCTCTCGCTCGCAGCCTTCCCAGGGTCACCAACGGCCGCTACACAGAGGCGGTCGTCGCCGACGATCTCTCCGTCCGGGTACGCGCCCCCGAGACCGGTGCCCTGCTCGACCCGTCCCAGCTCAGCCGAGCGACGCAGGATCAGATCTTCCTCGTCCAGCGGCTCGAGATCGCGCGGCTCCTCGATCCCACCCTCGGCGCCGCGCCGCTCCTCCTCGACGACCCGTTCGCCCACTTCGACCCCACGCGGCTTCGCTTGGGGCTCGAGCTTCTCGACGAGATCGCCCACGACCGCCAGGTCATCCTGTTCTCCGAGGACCCAGCCGTGCGGGAGCTCGGCGAGTCGGTCTGCTCACACGTGCACGTGATCGAGCTCCCCGCGCCCGCGGCGGCCCGAGCAGCGTGACGCTCTCGTGCGTCGAGCTGCCCGCCGAGGAGCGCGCGCCTGCCTTCGCGCAAGGAGCGACGCCACCGGAGTCCTCGACCTCCAGCCCCTCGAGGGCGGCGGCTTCGACGGTGGATTCGGTGAAGGTCGTCATCGTGCGACCCAGTGATCGACCGGCTTGGAGAGAAACTCCTCGACCGGAATGCCGTCGCCGCCGACGAGCAGGGCGCGCTCGGGCTTGAAGGCCTTGGCGAAGGCGTCGAGGCCGGGCAGGGCGGAGGGCGCCCGCCCGCTCTTGACCTCGATCGCCGTGAGGCTGCGGCCGCGGCGAACGACGAAGTCGACCTCGCGGCCGCGCTCGCGCCAGTAGAACACCTCGCACCGACCGGCGAGCGCGGCGTTTGCAAGCTGCGCGCCGATCGCCGACTCGACGAGGCGGCCCCACAGCTCCGAGTCCGCACGCGCCTCGGCGAGGCCAACGCCCGCCTGCGCGCCGAGGAGAGCAGTGTTCAACACTTGGAGCTTCGGGCTCGAGCCGCGGCTGCGTACAGCCTGGCCCGCGTACTTGGGCAGCCCCACGAGCATCCCTGCAGCGGCGAGCAGGTCGAGGTAGTGGGCGAGCGTGACCGTGTTGCCCGCATCCTGGAGCTGACCGATCATCTTCGTGTAGGAGAGAACCTGCCCTGAGTAGCGGCAGCCGAGCTCGAACAGCCGACGAAGGAGCGCCGGCTTGTCGACACGGGTGAGCAGCAGCACGTCGCGGGCGATCGTCGTCTCGATCAGGGAGTCGCGGATGTAGCGCGCCCAGCGCTCGTGGTCGCGGATGAGCGGCGCCGCGCCCGGATAGCCGCCGAAGAAGACGTACTCGTCGAGGGAGAAGCCGAACGCGGCCTGCATCTCCGCGAGCGACCAGTGGGGAAGAT
>JBBILK010000527.1:0-2275 GCA_037444965.1 Actinomycetota bacterium
AACGAGGGGATCATGGACGGCTGGCTGGACGCGGCCGAGGCGAGTCCCCATGCGCAGACGGTCGACGCGTTCTGTCGGTCGGCCGAGGCGCTCCTCCACCACGACACCGCCGACCGGGTCGGGGCGATCCGGGCTCCGACGCTCGTCACCGTCGGCGAGCTCGACCTCGTGCTCCCGCCCCGCTTCTCGCGGGAGCTCGCCGAGCGGATCCCGGGCGCACGTCTCCTGGTCATCCCCGAGGCCGGCCACCAGCCGTTCCAGGAGCTGCCGGGGGAGTACAACCGCCTCCTCGTCGAGTTCTGGGAGTCGCCCGCGTAGGAGGGCGGAACGGCTGCGCGGCCGGCGAGGGTATCCGCGTCGCCGTTCCGCCTCGCTCCTCGATTCGGGGCTTGCCCCGAATCGGATTGCCTCAGCTCCCGAACGTGAACGCGTAGGCCTCGACCCCCTGCGAGAGGCGGAGCTCGAGCAGCTCGACCCGGCCCCGCCGCCCGGGCGAAGTCCTGGCGAGCTCGTAGAGGCGGTGGCTCGCCACCTCGACCGTTCGCACATACCGGCCGTTCAGGAACACGTCGACCGTCCCTGCCCCGCCGGCCGTGCCGCTCACGAGGAAGACCCGACCGCCCAGGAAGCGAAGCTGAAGCCTGGCGCCGGCGCCCGCGACCGCGCGCTCGCGCTCGATCGTCCAGCGCCCGCCGAATGCCACGGCATGATCCGGAAGGAACTCGGGGAGCTCGTAGGCGTGCTCGTCGTCGGGGACGACCGGAGAGCCCACCAGCCGGTCGATCCTCGCGTAGCCGAGGTACGTCTCGGGCGTCTGCGGGCGGGTCGGCGTCTCGTCCTCGACCTCGCGGGAGACGGGAGGGGGCAGCTCGGGGTCGGCGAGGAGCTCGCGGATCACCGCTTCCTTCTCCTCGTAGGCGCCCTCGCCGAAGTGCGCGAAGCGAACGTGGCCGCGGCGGTCGATGAAGTACTCGGCGGGCCAGTACCGGTTTCCCCAGGCGCTCCAGGTCTCGTACGCGTCGTCGAGCGCGACCGGATAGTCGATGCCGAGCTCACGCACCGCCCGGGCGACGTTCGACGGCTCGCGCTCGAACGCGAACTCGGGGGTGTGCACGCCGACGATCACGAAGCCCGAGTCCCGGTAGGTCTCGTACCACCGGGTCAGGTACGGGAGCGTGCGCAGGCAGTTGACGCACGAGTACGTCCAGAAGTCGAGCAGCACGACCTTCCCGCGCAGGCCGGCGACCGTCAGCGGCTTCGAGTTGAGCCAGAGCGAGATCCCCGCCAGCTCGGGAGCGCTCCCGAAGTCGTCGAGCTCGGAGGTCTCGTCGATCGCCGCCTTCCTGCCGCCGGCCAGCTCGTGGAGCCGCGCGGCTGCCGTTGCGCTCTCCTCGAGCCCCTGGAGCGCGCGGGTGTAGCCGGGCACCTTCGTCTGGAGCCTCGTGTCGAGCCCGAGCGCCATCAGCGCCGCAACGGCCAGGACGAGGCAGCCGAGCACCCGGCGGACGAGCGGCGCCCGGGCCCGGACCGGGTGCAGGTCGAGCCCTCGTCTCGCGGCGACGGCAACCGCGAGCAGCACCGCTCCGGCGCCGAGTGCGTACGCGAGGGTCACGAGCACCGCGGAGACCGAGTAGCGCTGCGTCGCGGCGACGGTCGCGACCGCGGCGATCACAGGCCCGGCGCACGGCGTGAAGAGCAGGCCGAGGCTCACGCCGAGGAGGAGGCCGCCGCCGACGTCTCCGGGCTGCCGCCGGCCGAGCGTCCGGAACGGTCGCTCGATCAGGTGGCCGAAGCGGGGCAGGAGCAGCGAGAGTCCCACGGCGGCGACGACGGCGATGGCGACGTTGCGGAGGAGGTCGTTCGGGAGACCGAGCGCGGAGAGGAGCGCCGCGGCCACGAGCGTGAAGGTGGTGAAGCTCGCGACGAGGCCGGCGACGATCGCGTAGGGTCGCCTCGCGCCGCCGGCAACACCGCCGGCGAAGACGAGCGGAAGCACCGGGAGCACGCACGGAGAGACCGCGGTGACCATCCCGGCGATGAACGCGATGCCGAGGAGTACGGCCACGGAAGGCCAGGGTAGCGGCCGTTTCTGAACGGTTCCTTACGCGCGCGGGCGGCTCAGGCCTCGAGCTCGTCGACGAGCACCGAGGCCGCGTACGCGCGCCAGGCGAGATCAGGGTGGCGAAGCAGTCCGCGGAGCGCTTCGTGGACGTGAGGGAGCCTGCGGGCCTGGCTCGTCAGCTCGACGAGCCCCCGCTCCAAGATCGGAAGAGCA
>JBBILK010000528.1:0-2263 GCA_037444965.1 Actinomycetota bacterium
TCACGATGGCGACATTCGCGCGAAGGAGAACCCATGGCCCCGGACACGCTGACCATCACCGACAACCGCACAGGACGGACGTACGAGGTGCCGATCACGGACGGATCGATCCACGCGACCGATCTCCGTCAGATCAGGGTCGACGACGACGACTTCGGGATGCTCTCCTACGACCCGGCCTTCCTGAACACGGCGTCGACGCGGAGCTCGATCACGTACATCGACGGCGACCGGGGCATCCTCCGCTACCGCGGCTACCCGATCGACCAGCTGGCCGAGCGCAGCACGTACCTCGAGACGGCCTACCTCCTGATCTTCGGCGAGCTGCCCACCTCGTCCCAGCTCGACGAGTGGTCGGACGAGATCACCCATCACACGTTCCTCCACGAGAACCTGAAGCGGCTGATGGAGGGCTTCCGCTACGACGCGCACCCGATGGGGATGCTGATCTCGATGGTCGCCGCGCTCTCCACCTTCTACCCGGAGGCGATGGAGGTCGACGATCGCGAGAACCGGATGCTCCAGACGAAGCGGCTGATCGCGAAGGTGCCGACGATCGCGGCCTTCACGTACCGCCACAACCTCGGGCTGCCCTACGTCTACCCGGACAACAGCCTCAGCTTCGCCGAGAACTTCCTCTCGATGATGTTCAGGATCGCCGAGCCCCGCTACCAGGCGCACCCCGCGCTCGTCCGCGCGCTCGAGATCCTGTTCATCCTCCACGCCGACCACGAGCAGAACTGCTCGACGAACGCGATGCGCGCGATCGGCTCGAGCCGGGTCGATCCCTACAGCGCGCTCGCCGGCGCCGCGGCCGCCCTGCTCGGCCCGCTCCACGGCGGCGCGAACGAGGCCGTCCTGAGGATGCTCGAGCGGATCGGGAGCGTCGACGCGATCCCGGCCTTCATCGAGAGCGTGAAGCGCGGCGAGGGCCGGCTGATGGGCTTCGGCCATCGCGTCTACAAGAACTACGACCCCCGCGCCCGCATCATCAAGCAGGCGACCGACGAGGTGCTCGAGGTGACCGGCCGCAGCCCGCTGCTCGACATCGCGAAGGAGCTCGAGCGGATCGCCCTCGAGGACGAGTACTTCGTCTCCCGGCGTCTCTATCCGAACGTCGACTTCTACTCGGGCATCATCTACCAGGCGCTCGGCCTGCCGCCCGCGATGTTCCCGGTCATGTTCGCGATCCCGCGCACCGCCGGCTGGCTCGCGCAGTGGCTCGAGATGATCGAGGACTCCGAGCAGAAGATCGCCCGGCCGCGCCAGATCTACACCGGCTCCGGCGAGCGCGACTACGTCTCGCTCGACGCGCGCGGCTAGCGTCGCGCCTACGTCGAGTCGTCCAGGCCCTCCTGCTCGCGCATCCGCCGCACCGCGGGGCGCTCGCCGACCAGGCGGTAGTGCGTCCCGAGCCGCTCCCCGTCCCACCATCTCGGCTCGAGCCGCCGGCCCCAGCGGGTGACCATGTAGAGGAAGAGGTCGGCGCTCGTGAAGCGGTCACCGAGCAGATACGGGCCGCCGGCCGCCAGCTCGCCCTCGAGGAAGGTGCGCATCCCCTCGAGAGCCGCCGTCGCCTGCGACTTCACCGCCGCGGCGCCGGCCGGGTCGGCCGTGTAGCGCTCCGGGTAGATGGCGATCATGAACGTCGCCTGCACCGTATTCGTCAGGTACGTGAGCCACCGGTACCAGAGCGCCCGCTCGGGCGTTCCCAGGGGCGGCGCGAGCCCGGCCTCTGGGTAGCGGTCCGAGAGGTGCATGATGCACGCGGCCGACTCGTACATGACGAGGTCGCCGTCGGTCATCGTCGGCACCCGGAGGTGCGGGTTGAGTCGCACGAGCTCCGGTGGCTCGACGCGCCCGTCCTCCTTGACGACCCGCACGAGCCGGTACCCGGCGCCGACCTCCTCGAGCAGGGCGTGAACGGGCATCGAGGCGGCACCGGGCATGTAGTAGAGCTCGATCATGCGCGGGAGGATAGCTAGGGTTGGAACCGTGGCGCGCGAGCCCGTCATCGGCCTGACCATCCACCTCGGCGACCCACTCTTGGCCGAGGTCGAGATCGGCCTGCGCGCGCCCTTGCAACGATTCGGAGCGCTTCCGCTGATCCTGCCCCGCGTCACGGCTCCGTCGCAGATCCCGCAGATCCTCGACCTGGTCGACGCGGTTCAGATCTCGGGCGGAGCCGACGTGCATCCCTCCCATTACGGCGAGGAGCCCCACCGGCTCACGAGGCCGATCGAAGAGGAGATGGACGCGTTCG
>JBBILK010000529.1:0-215 GCA_037444965.1 Actinomycetota bacterium
GCTCAGCGTCGTACCGCTTGCCGTTCGCGAGCGTCACGCGGAAGCTCGATGCCGAGGCGACGACGTGGTAGTTCGTGACGATGTGTCCCGCGTCGTCGAGGACGACGCCGGAGCCGAGCCCCTGGTCGGTCTCGATCAGGACGACCGAGGGGCCGACGGCCTTGACGACGCTGACGTACTGCTCCTCGAGCGAGCCCGGAGCGATCACGGGCGGC
>JBBILK010000529.1:238-2257 GCA_037444965.1 Actinomycetota bacterium
GCCGACGGGGCCTTGCTCTGCGAGGTGCACCCGGAGGCGAGCAGTCCGGCGGTCAGCACGAGCACCGCCACCTGCCGGGCCGGACAACCGTGCCGTGTGACGCTCATCGCGGAAGCCTCTCGATCGTCTGCCCCGAGCCTACAGCGGTGCCTGCTAGCCTACCGGCGAAGGGCAGTACCCCCGAACGGGCGTCATCGTCATTCCGGCCGCGTTGGCTCGGTGGCGCCGGCCGCCACAGGTGGCGGGAGAGACCTTCGTCAGATCGGTAACCGACCTTGCGAAGGAGTGTGCTGCATGGAGCTCGAGGTGTGGATGTGGGCGGCGTTCGGGGCGTTCGTGGCCGCCATGCTGGCGGTCGACCTGATCGCGTTCGGTCGCCGCGGCGAGGAGATCCCGCTTCGCCGCGCGGTCGTCTGGAGCGTCGCCTGGACGCTGCTCGGCCTCGCCTTCGGAGGCTTCGTCTGGGCGTGGCAGGGAGAGGAGCTCGCCGGCGAGTACCTGGCCGGCTTCCTGATCGAGAAGTCGCTCTCGATCGACAACCTGTTCGTCTTCGCGCTGATCTTCGCCTACTTCGCGGTGCCGGCCGCCCACCAGCGGCGCGTGATCTTCTGGGGCATCGTCGGGGCGATCCTCCTGCGGGGGCTCTTCATCCTCGCCGGCGCTGCGCTCCTGGACACGTTCCACTACGCGATCTACCTCTTCGGAGCGTTCCTCGTGGTCACGGGAATCCGGATGGCTCGCCACTCCCAGGCCGAGGTTCACCCCGAGCGCAACCCGGTGGTCAGGCTGCTCGGCCGCGTGCTGCCGCTCACGACCTCCTACCACGGCGACCGCCTGACCGTGCGCGAGCGCGGCCGGCGGGTGGCGACCCCGATGCTCGCCGCGCTCGCTTCCGTCGCCACCTTCGACGTCGTCTTCGCGGTCGACTCGATCCCGGCCATCTTCGCGGTTACCCGCGAGACGTTCATCGTCTACGCGGCGAACGCGTTCTCCCTGCTCGGGCTCGCGGCGCTCTACTTCGTCCTCGCCGGCATGATCGGCCGCTTCCGCTACCTCAACCTCGGGCTCGCGGCCGTGCTCGTCTTCGTCGGGCTGAAGATGACCCTCGCCGACGTCCTCGAGATCCCCGTCTACCTGTCGCTCGCGGTGATCGTCGCCACGCTGGCGGGCGCAGTCGGTGCGTCGCTCCTCCGCCCGGTGCCGGCGCGGGCCGCCGGACGAGACACCGGCGAGACCAGGCGAGGCGGCGCCACGCCGGTTCCGGCCAGGGAGTGAAGGCGCCATGTTCCACGCCGCGGTGACGCTCCTCGCGCTCGCGCTGCTGTTCGCGCTGACCGCCCTCGCCCTGAGCGCGGCCGGCATGCTCGGCCATCCCTATCGCGTGACGGCGGTGCTCGCAGCGACGCTCGCGATCGCGCTCGTCCTCCTGCTGGACTGAACCGATGGGCGGTGCCGGGCTCGAACCAGCGACCTCCTGCTTGTAAGGCAGGCGCTCTCCCAGCTGAGCTAACCGCCCCGAGGTGGATTGTGTCGGATGCGAGCCTGGAGCGGTGTGATATGCGATATGCGATATGCTGGCATCATGAAGCGAACGACTGTCATGCTTCCCGACGAGGTGGATGCGAGGCTTCGGCTCGAAGCGCGCCTGCGAGGGGTGCCTGTCGCGGCGATCGTTCGCGAGGCGGTGGAGCGCCACCTGCCCGAGGCGAAGCCCGGCCGCCCGCTGGCGTTCTTCGCGATCGGCGAGGGCGGTCCGGCGGATGCGTCCGGCCGCGTCGACGACGTCGTGCTCAGCGCGATGAGACGGCGGCGGCGGGTTGCACGCGGCTGATGCTCGTCGTCGACGCAGGGCCGCTCGTCGCGGCGGCCGCCACCCGGGATCGCAACCATGCACGCTGCATCTCGTTGCTGTCGCAGGCGCCGCGGCCGCTGATCGTGCCGGCGCTGGTGGTGACCGAGGTCGCCTACTTCCTCGGCGACCGTCTCGGGCCGGGCGCGGAGCGGGCGTTCACCCGCTCG
>JBBILK010000530.1:0-2252 GCA_037444965.1 Actinomycetota bacterium
AATCGCCAAGGGGCAGCTCAGCGTCCAGTACGGCGACTACGGCCTGAAGGCGCTCGACGCCGGCTGGCTGACGAACCGCGAGATCGAGGCTGCCCGGATCGCGATGACGCGCAAGATCAAGCGCGGCGGCAAGGTCTGGATCAACGTCTTCCCCGACAAGCCGGTCAGCCAGAAGCCTGCCGAGACCCGTATGGGCTCGGGGAAGGGCGCGCCGGAGCACTGGGTCGCAGTCGTCAAGCCGGGCCGGGTGATGTTCGAGCTGGCCGGAGTGCCGGAGTCGCTGGCCCGCGAGGCGATGCGGCTCGCCGGGATGAAGCTCCCGGTCAAGACGAAGTTCGTCAGGCGGGAGGTGGAGCTGTGAGAGCGAGGGAGCTGCGCGACCTCTCGAACGACGAGCTCGCGAGCAAGCTCGCCGAGTTCCGGGAGGAGCTCTTCAACCTGCGGTTCCAGGACGCCACCGGCGCCCTCGAGAACACGGCGCGTCTCAAGCAGACGAAGCGGGAGATCGCGCGCATCCTCACGGTCCAGAACGAGCGGGCGAGCAGCCTGGAGAGAAGCTGATGGGACGAGCGAGAAAAGAGCCCGAGAGCGAGCCGACGCCCGCCGTCGAGGACGCCGGCGCCCCGATCGAAGACGTGGCTGTCGAAGACGCCCCGGTCGGGGAGCCGCGCGCCGAGGAGGCCACGGTCGAGGAGCCGCCCGCGGAGGAGGCCGAGCCGGTACCTGCGAAGCGTGCTCCCGCGAAGAAGGCCGCCTCGAAGGCGAAGGCGGAGGCGCCCGCGAAGAAGGCGGCACCGGCCCGGAAGCGGGCGAGCCGGCAGCGGAAGCCGATCGTCCGGACACCGAGGCCCGAGCGCACGCGTGGCAAGCCGAAGGAGCGTCGCGGCACGGTCGTCTCGAGCGCCATGGACAAGACGATCGTCATCCGGGTGGACACGATCCGGCCGCACCCCGAGTACAAGAAGGTCGTGCGCCGGTCGCGCAAGTTCCACGCGCACGACGAGCGGAACGAGGCCAAGGTCGGAGACGTGGTGCGGATCGTCGAGACGCGGCCGCTCTCGAAGACGAAGAGCTGGCGGCTCGCCGAGATCCTGGAGGTCGCGAAGTGATCCAGCAGGAGTCGCGTCTCAGGGTCGCCGACAACACCGGCGCCCGCGAGCTCCTCTGCATCCGCGTCCTCGGCGGCTCGCGCCGGCGCTATGCCCGCGTCGGCGACATCATCGTCGGCACCGTCAAGGTTGCCACGCCGCAGGGCGCAGTCAAGAAAGGCGACGTGGTCAAGGCCGTGGTCGTCCGCACGAAGAAGCCGCTCTCGCGCGACGACGGTACCTCGATCGCCTTCGACGAGAACGCTGCCGTGATCATCGACAACCAGCTGAACCCGCGCGGGACGCGAATCTTCGGTCCAGTGGCCCGCGAGCTGCGGGAGAAGAACTTCATGAAGATCGTCTCGCTCGCTCCGGAGGTGCTCTAGGTGTCCCAAACGATGAGCGTCAGGAAGGGCGACCTCGTCCAGGTGATCTCGGGCAAGGACCGGGGCAAGCAGGGCAAGGTGCTCGAGGCACGGCCGAAGGAACGCCGTGTGATCGTCGAGAACCTGAACCTGGTCAAGGAGCACCGCCGGCCGAGGCCGATGAAGAACCCGAGCCGGATGGGGCAGACCCAGATCCAGCCCGGCGGGGTCTTCGACGTCGCCGCGCCGCTGCCCGTGTCCAACGTGATGGTCGTCTGCCCGATCTGCAAGCGGGCGACGCGCGTGGGCTACGAGCTCCGCGAGACGAAGTCGGGAACGAAGAAGGTGCGCGTGTGCAAGCGGGCGGACTGCCGCGAGGATCTCGACCGGTGAGCGGCAACGGCTACGTCCCGCGGCTCAAGGACCGCTACGACGGCGAGATCCGGGCTCGCCTGAAGGAGACGCTCGGCGTGTCGTCGATCATGGAGGTTCCGCGGGTCGAGAAGATCACGCTCAACATGGGAGTCGGGGAAGCGAAGACGAACGCGAAGGCGCTCGAGTCCGCGGCCGAGCAGCTGACGCTGATCGCGGGTCAGCGGGCGCAGATTCGCCGAGCGAAGAGGTCGATCGCCGGCTTCAAGCTCCGCCAGGGGATGCCGATCGGTGCCAAGGTCACGCTGCGGGGGGCACGCATGTACGAGTTCCTCGACCGGCTGGTCTCGATCGCGCTCCCGCGCATCCGCGACTTCCGCGGGCTCTCACCGAGGAGCTTCGACGGGCGCGGGAACTACTCGCTCGG
>JBBILK010000531.1:0-2245 GCA_037444965.1 Actinomycetota bacterium
CCGAGCGCCGAGGGCGCGGGGCTCGTACCTGCCTCGACGGCGGTCTTCATCAGCGTCAACACCGACTTCGAGTCGAGCCAGTGGCAGGCTGCCGAAGCCCTCGCGGCCCGCTTCCCGTTCGGCGGCGAGGTGGTGCAGTCGTTCCTCGACTCCCTCACCGCGGAGGGTGTCGACATCGAGGCCGACCTGAAGCCCGCGCTCGGGCCCGAGACCGATCTCGCCCTCCTCGAGCTCTCGGACGCGCTCCAGAACGACGAGGAGGCGCCGATCGTGCTGCTGACGCAGCCTCGTGACCGGGAGAAGCTCGAGGAGCTCGTGACCGGCGGCGAGGACGACGCGGTCGTCCGGGACGTCGGCGGCGGCTGGTCGATGGTCGCCGACAGCGAGGCGATCATCGATCGTGTCATCGCCGGAGCGGACGAGGAGTCGCTCGCCGACACCGACACCTTCGGGGAGGCCATGGCCGCGCTCGAAGGCGAGGCGGTCGCGAAGCTCTACGTCAGCGGCCCCGCGCTCGTCGAGGGGATCCGGGAGGGAGCGGAGGAAGGAGCGGGCGGCGTCGACCTCGGCTCGCTCGGCGCCGACAGCCTCGAGTCGATCGCGGTCGCGGTCACCGCGGAGCCCCAGGGCGCCCGGGGCGAGGGGGTCGTCCGGATGCAGGGCGGGCCCGAGCTCGCGCCGTACGCTGCGGAGCTCGCCTCGTTCGTGCCGGCCGACGCGCTCGTGTACGCGTCGTTCTCGAACCTGGGGGCGGCGCTCGAGCAGCTCCTCGACCTCGCGGCCGAGCAGACGCCCGACTTCGACCAGCAGCTCGGCCAGCTCGAGCTCGGCCTCGGCGTCTCCCTCGAGGAGGACGTGCTGCCGATCTTCGAGGGCGAGCACGCCCTCTACGTCCGGGCGGGCGAGCCGCAGCCGGAGGTGACCGTGCTGCTCTCGCCGGCCGATCCGGCGCAGGCGCTCGCCACGCTCGACAGGCTCACGGCCGGATTCGGCATGTTCGCCGCGCTCGGAGAGGGCGAGGCGCCGTTCACCGTGTCGGAGACGACGATCGCAGGCGTCCCCGCGAAGCACCTCGAGATCCAGGGGGAGGGCGGGGAGCTCTACTACGCGCTCGTCGGCGACCGCATCGTGCTCACGACCGGCGAGGCGGGGATCGCCGACCAGGCCGCCCCCTCCGCCTCGCTCGTCGACGACGCGCTCTACCGCGAGGCGACGGAGGCTGCGGAGCTGCCCGGCGAGACGCTCGGCTTCGTGTACGTCAACCTCCGCGACGGGCTCGAGCTCGCGGAGCAGGCCGCTGCGGGCTTCGGTGCCGCCGACGCGCCCTTCGACGCCTTCGACGCCGAGGCGCTCACGAACCTGCGCTCGCTCCAGTACCTCGTCGCCTACGCGGCGGGCGAGCCGGACGAGCTTCGCTTCGCCGGCTTCCTCGGGATCAAGTAGGCCATTCTTGCCGCGTTCGCGGCAAGAATGGTTAGAGAACCTCAGGCGGCGCGTCTCACGAACAGGCCGGCGGCGGCGCGCTCGCCGATCGCGCGGTCGTCTCCGCCGACCCGGACGACGACCTGGCCGGCCTCCGGCTGGGCGGAGCGGAGCTCGATCTCGGTGCCGGGCACGAGCCCCTCCTCGTAGAACCAGTGGAGAAGGGACCCGTCGTGCTCGGCGAGCCGCACGATCGTCGCCGTCGAGCCCGGCTCGAGCTCGGCGAGCGAGGCCAGCTCGAGGTTCTCCGTCTGCTCGACGGCGGGGTCGACTGGCCACCCGTGCGGGCAGCGGTCGGGGTGACCGAGGCGTTCCCCGATCCGCTCCATCATCTCGTCGGTGAACGTGTCGGCGAGCTCGTCCGCCTGCTCGTGCGCTTCGGCGGCCGTGTAGCCGAGGAAGTCGGTCAGGAAGCACTCGATCAGGCGATGGCGGCGGATCACCCGCTCGGCCGCCTCGCGGCCCGGGGCGGTGAGGATGACCTCCTTCCGCTCGCCCCGCTCGACCAGCCCCTCGGCCTCGAGCCGCTTCAGCATCTCGCCGGCCGACGCCCGGGAGACGCCGAGCATCTCGGCCACCCGCGCCGCGAGCGCGGGGGAATCCTTGACGACCGGGCCGTACTCGCCGACCGGAAAGGCGAGGAAGTAGATCGTCTCGAGGTACGCGTCGATCGAGTGGCCGTGCGGCTGCGCCATCGCGCGAGCGATTCTACCCGGGCGCCCGAGGGTAGTCTGGCCGCGTGGCCCGGTTCGCCTCCGTCTAC
>JBBILK010000532.1:0-2242 GCA_037444965.1 Actinomycetota bacterium
ACGTCCTCTTCCTGACGAAGCCGCTCGGAACGGGCCTCGTGCTCAGCGGCGCGCGGCAGGGAGCGCTCGGCCAGGACGAGCTGGCAGAGGCGATCAGGTGGATGACCACGCTCGCCCAGGACGCGGCCGAGGTGATCCGGCCCTTCGAGCCGAGCGCGGTGACGGACGTGACCGGCTTCGGCCTGTTCGGCCATGCTCTCGAGGTCGCCACGCGGAGCCGTGTCCAGGTCGTGCTGGAGGGTGCACGGCTTCCGCTGCTCCCGGGCGCCCTCGAGGCAGCCACGCGGGGCATCAAGACCGGAGGCGACGCGCGCAACCGCGACTTCGCCTCGCGAGCGGTGACGCTCGACGGTCAGCCGGAGCACGTGGCTCCGCTCGGCTACGACCCGCAGACCGCCGGCGGTCTGCTCTTCTCGGTGCCGGCTGGGAAGGCCGCGGTCCTCGAGGCGACGTTCCGCGCGCGGGACCTCTTCCTCGCGCGCGTCGGGCTCGTCGCCTCCGGCGCGGGAGTCGCCGTCGTCTGATGGAGGCCGGGGCTCGCGCACGCCGGGCCGGTTTCCGGCTGCGGCTACCGCGCGTCTCTCCTTCGGTGTTCCGCGGCGTCTGCATCGCCGCGCTCGCGGCGATCGTGCTCGTGACGATCACCGGCGCCACCGTGCGCCTCACCGACTCCGGGCTCGGGTGCGAGGACTGGCCGAACTGCGGTGAGGAGTTCCTGCCGCCGGCGAGCTTCCACGCTCTCGTCGAGTTCTCGAACCGCGGCGTCGGGATCGCGGTCGGGCTGACGACGCTGCTCGCGGGCCTCGCGGCGTTCCGCGTCCCGAACCTGCCGCGCCGGCTCTTCTGGGGTGCGCTCGCGCTTCCGGGCAGCGTGCTCGCCCAGGGCGTGCTCGGCGGGATCACGGTTCTCAGCGGGCTGCATCCGCTCGTCGTCATGGGCCACTTCCTGCTCTCGCTCGTCGCGGTCGCGGCCGGCGTCCTCGTCGTCCTCGGCGCCCACTGGTTCGCGGCCGGCCGGCCCGATCGCCCCGTGCCCAGGCCGCTCATGTGGCTCTCGCTGGCGCTCGCGCCTCTGCTCCTCGCGCTCGTCGTCACGGGCGCCTTCGTCACCGCCGCCGGGCCTCGGTCGGGGGGCGAGAACATCGCGCGGTTCGGCAACCTGGAGGACGCGGTCTACGTGCACGTGCGTGTCACCGCCGCCTTCGGGATCGGCTTTCTCGTGCTCGCCGCCTGGCTCTGGCGGCTGCGGGCGAGCATGCGCCCCGAGCTGCTCGTCGCCGGCGGGATGCTGGCCGCGCTCGTCGGCCAGATGGTCGTCGGGGAGGTGCAGTGGCGAAACGAGCTCCCCTGGTGGCTCGTCCTGATCCACGTGACCCTGGCGACCGCGGTCTTCGGCTGCATGACGCTTCTCGCCGGGCGCCTCGTCGGCAGGGCGCGCCCCGCGTAGACTGCACGCCATCGGCACGCACCTCCGCATCACCCGGCGACCCGAGCTTCGCCGGCCGCTCCTGATCGCCGCCTTCCGTGGCTGGAACGACGGTGCCCAGGGCGCGTCCCTGGCCGCGAGCTTCCTCGCGCGGGCCTGGAACGCGAACCAGTTCGCCGACATCGACCCGGAGGAGTTCTTCGACTTCCAGGCCGTCCGCCCCCACGTCTCGCTCGAGGAGGGGCTCACCCGCCGGATCGACTGGCCGGAGAACGCGTTCTACGAGGCGTCGGTGCCGGTCGTCCCGCCGGCGGCGGAGCGCGACGCGGTGCTCCTGCTCGGCGTCGAGCCGAACCTGCGCTGGCGGACGTTCACGGGTGAGATCATCGATCTTGCGCGAGATCTCCGTGTCGAGCTCGTGGTCACGCTGGGTGCGCTCCTCGCAGATGTCCCGCATACGCGTTCGTGCCCGGTCACCGGCTCCGCGAGCGAGCCGGCGCTGGTCGAGGAGCTCGGCCTCGCGGCCTCGCGCTACGAGGGGCCGACCGGCGTGGTCGGCGTGCTCCACGACGCCTGCCGGCAGGCCTCGCTTCCCTCCGTCAGCCTGTGGGCCGCGGTGCCGCACTACGCGTCGCTCGCGCCGAGCCCTCGTGCCGCTCTCGCTCTCTCCCGCCGTCTGGGGGAGCTCGTCGACGCCGAACTCGATCTCTCGGAGCTCGAGGCGGCGGGCGACACCTACGAGCGCCAGGTCAGCGCAGCGGTCGCGGCCGACGAGGAGACTGCCGCCTACGTGCGCGAGCTCGAGCGGAGGGTCGA
>JBBILK010000533.1:0-2240 GCA_037444965.1 Actinomycetota bacterium
CGTGGTGCTGGAGCGGAGCCATGAGCGGCGCCCAGTCGACTCCCTGCCCGTCGCCGCCGTGGAGGACGACGACCGGGTCGCCCTCCCCTGCCTCGAGGAGGTGCGCCCGCATGCGGGGTGTCCGGAGCTCGACGTAGCGGGACGTCGCCTCGACCCCGTAGTGGGCGAGGAGACGCTGCTGGCACTCCGCGAACCGGGCCTGCGCCGGCCCGGCCGCCGGCTCGTGTGCGATTGCTGTTGTCATCGTTCACTCCTTTCCTGCAAGCCGTTGACGAGAAGATCGAGGAGCTCCTCGGTGCGCCGCCCGAGGTCGGAGCGGCCGGAGAGGAGCCGGGAGACCCGGTCGGTGCCGATCATGGCGGCGAAGATCGCCTCGGCGGTGGCCCGGGGGCTCAGGTCGGCGCGAACGACCCGCTCGCGTTGCCCGCGGCGCACGAGGTCGGCGAAGGCCTCGATCGTCAGCTCCTGGTAGCGGGCGAACTCGGAGTCGGGGCCCGCCTCGGCACCGAGCTCGGCACCGAGGCGAAGGACGCACCCGAGCGAGGGATCGGCCCGGAAGACGCGGACTCTCGCCCGCAGGAGCACATGGAGCGCGCCGAGCGCGTCCGGCTGTTCTTCCGCCTCCGCGAACAGGCGCTCGACGAGCTGCTCCTGCTTGTAGCGGAACGCGGCGAGGGCGAGCTCCTTCTTCGAGGGGAAATGGAAGTAGAACGCGCCCTTCGTCAGGCCGCTCTCGCGGATGACCTCGTTCAGGGAAGTGCCCTCGTAGCCGTCGCGCGCGAAGGCGGCCGAGGCGAGCTCGAGAATCCGCTTCCGGGTATCGCGGGCGCGCTTCTGGCCTCGCTGCTCGAGCTTGGCTGTCGAGTCAGGCATGAAGGAAACATACCAACCGGTCGGTTTGTTGTCAAGTCACCCGCGAGCGCTCCAACCCGTCCCGCGAGCACAATGCAGGCGGTGCGCATCCTCCTCGTCTCGCAGATGTACCCGGGCACGGCCGATCCCGACCTCGGGATCTTCGTCGCCCAGCTCGAGCGGGCGCTCCTCGCGCGCGGGCACGTGATCGAGCGGGCCGTCATCGACCACCGGGGCGGATCGCGGACGAAGTACGCGGAGCTCGGTCTCGAGGCCGTGCGCGCTGCACTCCGGTTCGACCCCGACGTCCTCTACGCCCACTTCCTCGTGCCCGCGGGCGCGCTCGCGGCGCTCGCCTCGATGCTCGCGCGCGTACCGCTCGTCCTGACCGCGCACGGGCGCGACGTTCGCAACATCGGGGAGATCGCCGGGGTGGAGACGGCGACCCGGCTGGCCGTGCGCCGGGCGGCGCGACTGGTCGCGGTCTCCGACTACCTGCGGCGGGAGCTCGTGCGCAAGCTCCCCGAGCTGGACGGGCGCGTCGAGGTGGTCGACTGCGGCGTCGACCTCGAGCGGTTCCGCGGCCGGGACCAGGGCGAGGCCCGCCGCAAGCTGGGCTGGGAGGGCGAGGGGCCGTTCTTCCTCTTCGTCGGAGCTCTCGACGAGCGCAAGAACGTGCTGCGGCTCGTCGAGGCGTTCGAGCGTCTCGGCCGGGGGAAGCTCGCGCTGGTCGGAGACGGGCCGCTGCGAGCGGCGCTCGAGGGTCGCCCGCGCGTGCGCCTCGTCGGGCGCGTTCCCCACCCGCGGGTCGCCGACTGGATCGCCGCGTGCGACGTGCTGGCACAGCCCAGCGAGGTCGAGCCGTTCGGGCAGGCGGTGCTCGAGGCGATGGCCGGGGAGCGCTCGGTGGTCGCGACCCGGATCGGCGGCCCGCCCGAGTTCGTCGCCGAGAGCGCCGGCGTCCTCGTCGACCCGTTCTCCGTCGACTCGATCGAGGACGGCCTGCGGCGAGCCGCCGAGCTTCCCTGCCCGAACGCGGACGCGCGCCGGCTCGCCTCGGAGCACGACGTGCGTCGCCAGGCGGCGCGGATCGCGGAGCTGCTTCGGCGAGCGGCGCGGGGCCGGCGATGAGCCACACGCACGACCACGGCGGCCACGAGCTCCGCGACCGGCGGCTGCTCGTCGTCTCGCTCTGCCTCGTCCTCGTGACGATGGCCGCCGAGATCGTCGTCGGCGTGGTCGCCGGCTCGCTCGCCCTGCTCGCCGACGCCGGCCACATGCTCACGGACGCGGTCGCCCTCGGCCTCGCCGTCGTCGCCGCCTGGGCGGCGGCGCAGCCGCCCAGCGGGCGGTTCACCTTCGGGTTCAAGCGGGGCGAGATCCTCGCC
>JBBILK010000534.1:0-2237 GCA_037444965.1 Actinomycetota bacterium
GGTGGCGACGAGCCCGTCCAGCGCGAGCGTCTCGACCGCGTCCGCGGCGCGACCGACGATTCCCTCGACGTCCACGTCGGGCGGAAACGGCGAGAGCACGAAGTCCGCGACCGGCCGCGGGTCGCCCCGCTCCGGCCTGCCGACCCCGACCCGCAGGCGCAGGAACTCTGCGCTGCCGAGGTCGCGGGCGATCGAGCGCAGCCCGTTGTGACCCGCGAGTCCGCCGCCGAGCCGCGCCTGGAGCCGGCCGACGTCGAGGTCGACCTCGTCGTGGACGACGAGCAGGCGGTCGAGCGGGAGCTTGAAGAACCGCGCGGCCGGGGCGACCGAGCGCCCCGACTCGTTCATGAACGTCTGCGGCTCGAGCAGCGCGAGCCGCCGGTCGCCCAGGCGAAGCTCGGCGAAGGAGCCCGAGAACTTCGACCGGAACGTCGCCCCCCGCCGCCGGGCGACCTCCTCGACCACCATGAAGCCGACGTTGTGGCGGGTCTCCCGGTACTCGCGGCCCGGGTTGCCGAGCCCCGCGACGAGGAGGTCGAGCGACGCCGCCGGCTCCCCCCGCCGAAGGAGTCGCACCCGCCCGGCGGGCTACTCGCCCGCCTCGCCCTCGGCTGCCGGAGCCGCCTCGGCGGCCGCCTCGACAGCCTCCTCCGCCTCGGCCGCTTCTTCGGCCGCCACCTCTTCCTCGACGAGCACACGCCTGGGCGCGAGGATGGACGCGAGCACGGCTTCGGGATCGTCGATGATCCGCGCACCCTCCGGCGTGGCGATCTCGGCGACCTGGATGCTCTCGCCGATCTCGAACCTCGAGACGTCGACCTCGAGCCGGTCCGGCATCGCCGTCGGTAGCGCCTCGACCGTCACCTCACGGAGGATCTGGCTCAGCACGCCGCCGCGGCTGACACCCTCCGCGGTCCCCACGAGCTCGACCGCGACCTGCGCCTGGATCGGCCGGTCGAGACGAACCTCGTGCAGGTCGACGTGGATGAGCGTCGAGCGGAGCGGGTCGAGCTGGTAGTCCTTGAGCACGGCGTGATGCGCCTTCTGCTGGCCGTCCAGCACCACGTCGATGATCGCGTGCACTCCGTGCTCGCCGCCGAGCGCGTGCCGCAGCTCCCGCTCCCCCACGTAGAAGGGATGAGGCTGACCGGCCCCGTAGAGCACCCCCGGCACGTAGCCGGCCCGGCGCAGGCGGCGCGAGCTCCTGCTGCCGCCGGAGTCCCGCCTGATTACCTCGAGCCTGACGCGATCGTGGGCCATGTCCGGCCGGGAAGTGTAGCCAAACGCCGGCCCGGCTCGACGCAGGCCCCGACGGGATCGGGCATGATGCGCGGCGATGGAGCCGCGGTCACTGTGAGCGGGACTGGATGGCGGCTCGCGCGGATCGAGGCGATCCCGGCGCTCCCGCCGTCGGACGATCCCGAATACTGGCGCGAGTGGACGGACGATCCCGCCTACAACGAGGGATGGCACTCCGTCGGCCGGCATCTGGGTGTCGGGTCGTTCGGGATCAATGCGAAGGAGGCGGCCCGGAACGGTGAGCTGGTCGTCCGACACAGCGAAACGGAGTTCGGCGGCCAGGAGGAGCTCTACTTCGTGCTCACGGGCCGTGCCCGCTTCGTCTGCGACGGCGAGGAGGTCGAGCTCAGGCAGGGCGACGTTCTCCACGTCGAGGCGGCCGTGGTGCGCGAGGCGGTCGCGCTCGAGACGCCGACGCTCCTCGTCGCGGTTGGTGGCGTCCCCGGCGAGGCGTACGTCACCCCCGACTGGAACATCGGGTAGCCGGGCCCGGCCCGAGCCGGAGACGCGTACTTTCCCGCACGACCGATCAGGGCCGAACCTGATGCCGCCCGGGTCTCGACGCGCGATCCTTTCACGGAGACACACAGGCAGCGGTCGCGACGGTGCACGCGAGTCGCTCGCCGGTTACGCGCGTCGGGGATCGTCGCGTGGGGTTCTCTGCTGTGGCGCAAACACGGCGTCTGCTCGTGTCACCGCCGCCCGACTGGCCGTAGCACGAAGAGCGTGCGCGATGAGGGGTGATCGTGTTCGAGAAGATCATCGCAGCGATCGACGGCTCGGACCATGCCTGGAAGGCGCTCGAGCTCGCAGCTGACCTGGCGAAGGTGCACGACGCCGAGCTTCTCGTCCTCCACGTCGTTCCCTACGAACCGATCCCGGAGGCCCTCTACGAGCTCGCGAGCGCCGAGCACATCCCGCTCGACGAGGAGGAAGCC
>JBBILK010000535.1:0-2235 GCA_037444965.1 Actinomycetota bacterium
GCGGCGTTGGCGATCCCGTTCAGCGAGGCGTTCTCGATCGCGCAGGCGACCGCCTCCTCCGAGACCTCCACCCCCCACACGGTCAGCGCCCGCCCGGCAAGCGAGAGCCCGATCGTCCCGATCCCGCAGTAGAGGTCGTAGACCGTCTCCTCTCCGGTCAGCGCCGCGTAGCCCGCCGCGAGCTCGTACAGGCGCTCGCACATCGCGGTGTTCGTCTGCAGGAAGGCGTTCGGCCGCACGCGGAAGCGCAGGCCCAGCAGCTCCTCCTCGATCGCCTCCGCCCCCCAGAGCACGGTCGTCGGCAGGTTCGTCACCTCCGCCGGCCGGTCGTTGACGGCCCAGTGGACGCCGCGGAGCTCGGGGAAGCGCCGCAGCGACTCGACGAGGCGATCAGCACCGCTCAGCTCGCCCGGCGCCGTCACGAGGACGGCGAGCACCTGGCCCGTGTTGCGACCCTCCCGAACGACGAGGTGGCGGAGGTAGCCTTCCCCCGTGGCCTGCCCGTACGCCGGCAGGCCTTCCGCGCGCGCCCAGTCCCGGACGGCGTCCCGGACCGCGTTCCCGAGCTCCGTGGTCAGCCAGCAGCGCTCGACCGGCAGCACCTCGTCCCACCGGCCGGCGCGGTGGAAGCCGAGCGCCGGCCCGCCCGGGGTCTGCGTGAACGAGTACTCGAGCTTGTTGCGGTAGCCGAACTGCTCCACCGCGGCCACCGGCGCCTCGAGCTCGAACCCCGCCAGGCCGCCGAGCCGCTCGAGCGCGTCGCGCACCTGCGTCGCCTTCGCCTCGAGCTGGGCGTCGTAGGCGAGGTCCTGGAAGCGGCACCCGCCGCACGACGGGAAGTGCGCGCAGGGCGCGTCGACGTGAGCCGGGCCGGGCACGACCACCTCGAGCGCAACCGCCTCCGCGTAGCCGGCCTTGACCTTCGTCACCCGGGCCCGGACCGTGTCGCCGGGCAGCCCGCGGCGGACGAAGACGACGAAGCCGTCCAGGCGCGCGACCCCGTTGCCGCCGTAGGCCAGCGAGTCGACGCGGAGCTCGAGCTCCTGACCCTTCGAGACGGGGGCGGCCACCGGCGGATAGCGTACCCTCGAGCCCACGATGGGAAGACGGGTGCCCCTGTGCCTCGGCGCCGCCCTCCTCGCCGTCGTCCTGCTCGCGCCCGCGGGCCGCGCAGGAACGGAGGCCCAGGAGCTCTGCGTCGTCGTCGTGCAGGGCCTCTCGCTCTCCGACCTCGAGCCGCTCGAGGACGAGGCGGCCGTCGGCGTGCTCGTCCCGGGGGCCGGGCCCCGGGTCAGCGAGGCCTCGGCGCTCGCGGCGCTCGAGCGGGGCCAGGTCCGCAACTCGCTCCGGGGCGGGCTACCGGAAGGTCCTGCTCTGATCCGCGTCGAGACCGCGTCCGAGCTCCCTGCCTGCCGTCCCGCGATCGTCCTCGGCCTCCCCGAGGGCGGCGACCAGCCGAACACCCGCCGGTACCCGATCGCCGTGATCGGCGACGGGTACGGCGGCCTGCTCACCTCGCGCTCGACCCACCTTCCCGGCCTCGTCTCGATCGTCGACGTCGCGCCGACGGCCCTTCGCGGCGAGCGCGCGCTCGCCTCGGTCGACGAGCCCGGGGCGGTGGCCGCGATCCGAGCCCTCGACCGGAGGATCGCCGACAACGCCGACGTCCGGCCGCTGGCGGCGCTGCTCGCCGGCGTGCTGATCCTCTGCCTGGCGCTGATCGCGCCGCGGTCGGCGCTGCTCGGATTCGGCACGGCGCTGGCCGCGAACCTCGTCCTCGGGGCCACGGGCACGAGCACGCCGTGGGTCGTCCTCCTGACGGTGGGCCTCGCGGTGGGAGCGGGCGCTCCGCTGCTCGCGCTCGCCGTCCGCTCGGAGACCGCGGTCGCCGTCTCCCTGGCGGCCGTGATCGGCGGCTACCTCGTCGCGCTCGCAGCCGACGGCGCCACCGTGGCGCTCGCGCCGCTCGGGCCCGAGCAGAACTCCCGCTTCTTCGGGCTCTCCAACCTCCTCTCGGCGTTCCTGCTCGTCCCCGCCCTCGCCTCGCCGGCGCTGCTCCTGCGACGCCGCGGCTGGGCACCCGCGCTCGCCGTCGCCGCGCTCTCGCTCGTGACCGTCGCCGGGGGCAGGTTCGGCGCCGACGGCGGCACCGCCGTCGTGCTCGTGCTCGCGTACGCGGTGCTCGCCATCGAGCTGGCGGAGGCCCGGCGGCGGCTCGTGCTGCTCGTCGCCGCG
>JBBILK010000536.1:0-2212 GCA_037444965.1 Actinomycetota bacterium
ACGTGCTGACGTTCGACCACGAGGGCCAGGCGGACGTGCGCACGTACGCGCAGCTCTGGGAGAACGGCCAGCGGCTGGCCGGCGCGCTCGCGAGCTTCGGGATGGGGAAGGGCGACCGGTTCGCGCTCCTGCTCTTCAACCACCCGGAGTTCGTCGAGGCGATGGTCGCGTCGGCCATCCTCGGCACCGTCTTCGTCCCGATCGACCCGCGGGCGAAGGGCGAGAAGCTCGCCTACCTGCTTCGGCACTCCGGCTGCCGCGGGGCGATCTGCGGCGACTACGCGCTCGCGAGCGCTCTCGAGACGGGCGCCGGAGTGGAGGACTTCTCGTGGCTGCTCGTGGTCGGCTCCGGCGGCGAGTCCGCGGCAGGCGGCTCGGGCGCGCCGGCAGTCGCGGCGATGCGAGACGTCCTCACCGGCCCGGTCCCCGAGCTGCCCGTCGCGGTCGAGCGCGAGAGCGAGCCGATGCAGATCATGTACACGTCCGGCACGACCGGCGACCCCAAGGGCGTCGTCGTCCGCCACGCACGCTTCGCGACGGTCGCCGGCCACGGCGAGGCCGTCTTCGGCTACCGGCCGGGTGACCGCCCGTACACGGGCCTCTCACTCACGCACGGCAACGCGCAGTTCGTGACGCTCGCGCCGTCGCTCGAGCTGGGGCTGCGGGCAGTGATCAGCCGGCGGTTCAGCAAGTCGGCGTTCTGGGACGTCATCGGCCGCTACGGGTGCACGACCTTCTCCCTCCTCGGCGGTATGGCGACCGCCCTCTACAGCGAGCCCAGGCGTCCGGAGGACGCCGAGAACCCCGTCCGCCTCGTGATCAGCGCCGGCATGCCGAGGGCGATCTGGGCCGACTTCGCCGAGCGCTTCGGCGTCGACATCTTCGAGTTCTACGGCGCGGTCGACGGCGGGATGACGATCAAGCCCGTCGATGAAGGCCCGATCGGGAGCTGCGGCCGGGTCGCTCCCGGGCTCCTCGCGAGAGTCGTCGACGAGAACGGAGCGGACGTCCCGCCGGGGACGCCGGGCGAGCTGTGGTTCCGTCCCGCCGACGGCTCAGAGCCCGTCGTCGAGTACTGGAACGACCCGGACGCTTCCGCGAGGAAGACCGAGGGCGGCTGGATCCACTCCGGGGACGTCGTGCGCATGGACGCCGACGGCTGGATCTTCTTCGAGTACCGCGTCGGCGGAGGCATCCGCAGGAACGGCGAGTTCGTCAACCCCGACTTCGTGGAGAAGGTCCTCGCCGAGCACGAGCTCGTCGAGGACGTGTTCGTGTACGGGGTGCCCGCCGCCTCGGGCGCGACCGGCGAGCGGGACGTCGTCGCGGCGATCGTGCCGGTCGGGGAAGCGGGGTTCGACGCCGAGCTGGTCTTCGACTGGTGCCGGCGGAGGCTCGAGCCGAACTCGGTGCCGAGCTACCTCCAGCTCGTGGCCGAGATCCCGAAGACCGCCTCGGAGAAGCCCCAGGAGCGGTTCCTGATCGAGCGCTTCGAGCGGCAGCCGGAGACGGTCTTTCAACGTCGAGACGTCAGGAGCGATGACCGATGAGCGAAGCCAGGATCGTCCTCTACGGCGCGAGCGGCTACACGGGCAAGCACGTCGCCTGGAAGCTGGCGGAGCGGGGAATCCCCTTCGTCGCCGCCGGCCGAAGCCGCGACCGCCTCACGGAGCAGCTGGGCGGCATGCCGGAGCTGGCCGGGGCCGAGTACGAGGTCGTCGCCGTCGAGCACGACGAGGCGGCCCTGACGAGGCTCTTCGAGGGGAAGGAGATCGTCCACAACCTCGTGGGGCCGTACATGCAGCTCGGCGAGCCGGTGATCCGCGCCGCCCTGAACGCGGGTGTCCACTACCTCGACGCGACCGGCGAGCAGGACTGGATGCTCCATGTGCGCGAGGCGTACGCCCCGACGTTCGAGGAGCAGGGCCTCGTGCTGTCGCCGGCGTGCGCCTCGATGTGGAACTCGGGGATGATGGTGGCCGAGCTCGTGCTCGAGCGCGAGGGCATCGACTCGCTCGACATCGTCTACACCCTGGCCGGGGTGCCCTCGGTCTCGTCGACGCTCTCGTTCATGCGCATGTGCTGCCAGCCCCAGCACCACCTGGTCGAGAACGAGCTCGTCGCCTGGCCGCCGGCCAGCTCCGTGAGCGTCTGGTGCCGGGTATCCACGAGATCTTGACGGCGGTTCCGTGGAGCGGCGGCGGCGAGTCGG
>JBBILK010000537.1:0-2183 GCA_037444965.1 Actinomycetota bacterium
GGGCGAGCGCCACGTCGATTTCGTCCAGCTTGTCCTTCAGCCGCGATTCGATGGACGCGATGTCGTCCGACGTCGTCTGTTGCTGTTCCTTCAGCTCGTACATCACGCGTTCGAATTCCGACTGTTTGGACTGCGTTTCGGCCGCGAGCGACGCCTTGAAGTTCCGTTCGGCCTCCAACGCCAGCTGTTCCTTGCCGAGTTTCTTCTTTTCCGCTTCCAGCGCGATCCGTTTTTCGTCCCGTTCCTTCCGGATCGCCTCGAGCGACTGCTTGATCCCGAGCTTGCCGAAGACCTGCCCGGTAGGGCTGACGGAGCCCTCGTCCAGGAGCGTGCGCCGCCGTAGCTCGATCGGGTCGAGCCCGAGGGCCTCGGCTAGCTCGTCGGTGTGTTGCTCGACCGCCCAGCAGACCTGGGGCGCGGTCGGGGCGCGGATCGAGCTCGACGGCTGCGTATTCGAGTAGTTCAGGTACGACTCGACGTTCACGTTCTCGATCACGTAGGGGCCGCAGGCATGCATCGCCGCCATCTGCGCGAAGAACCCGCCTTCGCCGCAGTACGCGCCCTTGTCGAGCACGAGTCGCCCGCGGCGGGCAACGAGCGTGCCGTCCTTGCGGGCACCCGTCTCGAGCTCGATCACCATCCCCTCGCGCCGGTGGTCGACCGCCACGAACTCCTCACGGCGGGAGAGCACGAGCTTGACGGGCCGCCGTGCGGCGCGTGCGAGCGCAGCCACGTGACCCTCGAAGTGGAAGTCGCACTTGGCGCCGAACCCGCCGCCGAGCAGCGGGACGATGATCCGCACGTCCGCTTCCGGGATCTGCAGCGTGTGCGCGACGCCGGCGCGCGCGGCGTAGGGAACCTGTGTGGACGTCCAGACCGTCACCTTGTCGCCCTGCCACTGCGCGATGATCGCGCGCGGCTCGATCGGGACGCCCTGCGCGTGGTCGGTCGTGAACCGGCTCTTGACGACGACGTCCGCGCTCGCCATCGCGGCGTCGGCGTCCCCCTTGACGATCGTCGAGTACCCGATCGTGTTGCCGTTTCGGCCCATCGTGTCGTCGCCCGAGTCCGACTCCCAGTCGGCGTGGACGAGCGCCGCCTCCGGACTCATCGCCGCCTCGAAATCAGTCACGGGAGTCAGCGGCTCGTAGTCGACCTCGATCAGCGAGGCCGCCTGCTCGGCGATCTCCGCCGTCATCGCCGCAACACCGGCGACGACGTCTCCCTCCCAGCGCACGATGTCCTTCGCGAACAGCCGCCGGTCCTGCACCATGCCGCCGTACTTCACGTCGGGCACGTCCTCGTGCGTGAGCACGGCGAGCACGCCCGGCAGCGCACGTGCCTTCGAGACGTCGATCCTGGTGATCCGCGCATGGGTGTGATCCGCGTACCGGAACTTCGCGTGCAGCTGGCCGGTCAGGTTCAGGTCGGCCGTGTAGCGACCGAGCCCGGTGACCTTCTCCTTGCCGTCGGGCCGAACGAAGCGGTCAGGCGCGACCGTGCTCAATGCGACCTCCTCTCGTGTCCGGCCCGATCGTAACCGAGGCGGCGCTGCCCGCGCCCGGCTACTGCTGCAGGCGCCGGCCCGTCGCGCTCGCTACCCGGCCCCGGTCAGTCCGTGGGTAGCGCGCGACCGCGTTCCGCCCAGATCTCCTCCGCGCGCGCGAACTCGGACACCGCTCGCGGGCCGTTGCGCTCGAGGCCTTTCTTGAACGCGGCACGGTCGAGGCGGCGCAGCTCGAGCTGCTCCGTGTAGAACGGAGCCTGGAGCGTCCCACGCGGCCGTGCGCGCCGACGCTCGAGGAACTCGGCGATCCTGTCTGCAGACGTCCAGGCCGCCTTGTAGAGAATCGCGCCCCCGCGACCGAGCACCCACGTCATGTTCGGCATGCTCCCGTAGGCCCGGTGGACCGTCCCCTCGAGATCGTCCACGAGAATCGGCCGGGTGATCCCGATCTCGTCGCGCAGCCGGGCAGCGGCCGCGAGCTTGGCGTCGAACGTCGTGTGTGCTCCGAGCTGCTCACCGGGGTGCGCCTCCCGCGTGTAGAGGAAGTACCAGCCCCAGTCGGGATATCGAGGAGCCAGCCGGTCGAGCAGAGGACCCTCTGCGCTACAGAATGGTCACGTGAACGAGCCGAACTCGAGCACGACGCCGCCGCGCTGCCAGAGCTCGGACAGTCGAA
>JBBILK010000538.1:0-2183 GCA_037444965.1 Actinomycetota bacterium
TCGGGCACCGAGGCCGCCGCGGCCGGCGGCTACTGCGCGATCCTGGCGATGCCGAACACGGAGCCGGTCGTCGACTCGGCCGCCGTGCTCGGGGCGCTGATCGAGCTGGCCGAGGAGGAGGCGCGCGTCCCCGTCGGCTTCCTGGCCGCGATCTCGAAGGGCCTCGAGGGCCGCGAGCTGACCGAGCTGGTCGAGCTCGCCGAGCGCGGCGCCGCCGGCTTCACGGACGACGGCAAGCCGGTCGTCTCGGCCTCGCTCCTTCGCCGCGCGCTCCAGTACAGCGCCGCGTCGGGCGGCGTGATCGCGCTGCACGAGGAGGACCCCGCGCTCTCGAGCGGCGGTCAGATGCACGAGGGCGCCGTCTCCGCCGAGCTCGGGCTGGGCGGCTGGCCCTCGGTCGCCGAGTCGACGATGGTCGCCCGCGACCTCGCGCTCGCGGGCTACGAGGAGCGGCCGCTGCACCTGCTCCACCTCTCGGCGCGCGAGTCGGTTGACGAGCTGCGCCGGGCGCAGGCGGCGGGGATCGCCGCGACCGGCGAGGTCACCCCCCACCACCTCTGCCTCACGGACGAGGCGGTGCGCTCGCTCGACCCGAACGTGAAGATGAACCCGCCGCTGCGAACGGAGGACGACCGCCGGGCGCTCGTCGAAGCGCTTCGCGACGGCACCATCGCCGCGGTGGCGACGGATCACGCGCCTCACGCCCGCCACGAGAAGGAGGCGCCGTTCGAGGAGGCGCCGTTCGGCGTCACCGGGCTCGAGACCGCGTTCGCCGTCCTCTACGACCGCCTCGTCGTCCCGGGCGTGCTCCCGCTCGCGACCCTGCTCGAACGGATGAGCGCAGGGCCGGCGCGGATCTACGGGCTCGAGCCGCCGCGAATCGCGGTCGGGGCGCCGGCGAACCTCGTCCTGCTCGACCTCGAGCAGTCGTGGCGCGTCGAGGAGCGGGGCTTCCGCTCGAAGTCCGCGAACTCGTGGCTGCTCGGCCGGACGCTGACCGGCAGGGTGCTGAAGACCGTGGCCGGCGGGCGCGTCGCGTACTCGGCATGAGAGACGGCTACCTCGTCCTCGAGGACGGCTCGGTCTTCCCGGGCCGCTCCGTCGCCGCGCCCGGCGTCGCCTTCGGCGAGGCGGTCTTCACCACCGCGATGAGCGGCTACCAGGAGATCGCCACCGACCCGAGCTACGCGGAGCAGATCGTCTGCTTCACCGCTCCGATGATCGGCAACTACGGCGTCGTGCCCGAGCGCGACGAGTCCGGCGGCGTCGCCGCGAAAGGCATCCTGATGCGCCAGGCGGGCGGCGAGGAGTGGTGCCGCTGGCTCGCCGAGCGCGACGTCGTCGCGCTCGAGGGGATCGACACACGCAGCCTGGTGCTGCAGCTGCGCTCGGGCGGAGCGATGCGCGCGGCGATCATCGCTGCCGACGTCGAGCCCGAGGCGGCGCTCGCGCAGGTGCTCGACCAGCCGGAGATGGCGGGACGCGCGCTCGTCGCCGGCGTCTCGACCCGCGAGCCCTACCGCGTCGGCTCGGGCCGTACGCACGTCGCGCTCGCCGACTACGGCACGAAGCGCTCGATCGTGCGGCGGCTCGTCGCCGCGGGCGCGGCCGTCACCGTCTTTCCCCACGACACCCGGGCCGAGGAGATCCTCGGGGCCGGCGTCGACGGCGTCCTTCTCTCGAACGGGCCCGGCGACCCGGCCGCTCTCCCGGGCGAGGTCAGCGTGATCCGCGAGCTGCTCGGCCGGCTGCCGATCCTCGGCATCTGCCTCGGGCACCAGCTGCTCGCGCTCGCCGCCGGCTTCCGGACCTCCAAGCTCCCGTTCGGCCACCGCGGCGCCAACCATCCGGTCCTGGAGCAGCAGACCGGGCGCGTCCTCGTCACGTCGCAGAACCACGGCTTCGCCGTCGAGGGTGCAGGATCGGAGGTCACGCACGTCTCGCTCTACGACGGCACCGTCGAGGGGCTCGCGCTCCCCGGCGAGCGAGCCCGGTCGGTGCAGTTCCACCCCGAGGCCGGCCCAGGCCCGCACGACGCCTGGCCGATCCTCGAGGGCTTCGTCCAGGAGCTGCGCGGCTAGTGCCCCGGCGGACCGACATCGAGTCGATCTGCGTCATCGGCTCCGGTCCGATCGTCATCGGGCAGGCGTGCGAGTTCGACTACGCGGGCTGCCAGGCGCTGA
>JBBILK010000539.1:0-2166 GCA_037444965.1 Actinomycetota bacterium
ACGTCGGTCCCGACGACGACCGGGCCGCCGTCGACGAGCACCTCCCTCGAGCCAACGGGGCCACCGGCAGGCGGGGGCGGGGGAGAGGGATACCGGATGCCCGAGAGCTGGAGCGTCTGCAGCATCGTCTCGACGTGCTGGTGCTCGTGCTGGAAGACCAGCGCGTAGACGAAGCCGTTCTCGAGCAGCGGCTCGTCCCGCTCGAGGTCGATCTGCTCGAGCACGTCGAGCACGCGCCGGCGCACGTCGTTCACGTAGCTCCAGGCGCGGGCCGGGTCGAGGAGGGGGAGACTCGGCCGCTCCGCGCGGGGGTGGAGGAACGCGTTGTAGATGTCGTCGTACGCGGTGTCCGTCGGCGCGGCGTCCGTGAGCCGGCGTAGCAGCCAGTATTCCTCGTACCAGCCGATGTGGGCGAGGTCCCACACGAGCGGCGACATGAGCGGCGAGTGCTGCTTCGTCAGGTCGTCCTCGCCGAGCGGCTCGAGCAGCTCGGCCGTTCGCCGGCGCGCGAGCTCGAGCTCCGCGGCGACCGTCGCCTTCAGCGCGACACCGGAGCCGAGCAGCTCGAGCGGTAGCCGGTTGCCCTCCACGTCGAACCTCCTCCCGTCGGCGGCCTGCCTCCTCACAGTCCGCGCTGGACGCCGGGCGTTACACCTGCAGTGTACGGAAAGGGCTGTTTCTGCCCGGGATGTCGCTTCGCGCGGCCCCGGTAGCATTCGCCGCGAGCCGCCCGGCACGCCATGAGAGACATCCTCGTCGTCTGCCCGCAGGAGCGGGATCGCCGCGCCATCCGGTCGGCCGGACTCGACGAGCGCTACCGCGTCCACTACGCCGGCGCCGACCTCGACGCCGTCGACACGTTCGACCTGGAGGCGTTCCTCGAGGAGTGCGACGCGATTCCCGCGGACGGGGTCGTCGGCACGAAGGACCGCTCGGCGCTGCTCGCGTCGCTCGTCGCGGAGCGCCGAGGCCTGCCGGGCCCGACCCCGCGGGCGCTCACCACGTGCCAGCTCAAGCCGGCAGCGCGGGCGGTGCAGCAGGCCACCGTTCCCGAAGCGACGCCGCGGTTCGCGCTCCTCGACGGCGGGCCGCCTCCGTTCGAGCCGCCGTTCGTCGTCAAGCCCGTGGTCGGGCGGCTCTCGCAGGGCGTCCGCCGGATCGACGACCCGGCGGAGCTCGCAGGTCTCGGCGGCGACGACTCCTACGCGGACGGCTACGCCCGGATCGCCGCCCTCGCCGGGCTCGACCCGGATACGGTGCGCGGGTTGCTCGCGGAGGAGCTCCTCTCCGGGACCGAGGTCACGCTCGAAGGCTACGTCCGCGACGGGAGTGTGACCGCGATCGGGGTCACGGATTCGGTCAAGTACGAGGGAACGAACAGCTTCGAGCGCTTCGAATACCCGTCGGCGCTCCCGGCCGAGCGGCAGGACGAGCTCGCCGCGATCGCCGCCCGCCTGCTGCCGGCGCTCGGTTTCGAGGGCGGCTTCTTCAACGTCGAGTTCGCGGTTCCCGGGAACGGCGCCGCAAGGATCATCGAGGTGAACGGGCGAATCGCCTCCCAGTTCGCCCCGCTCGCGCAGGCCGTCCACGGCCGCTCGACGTACGACGCGCTCTTCGCGCTCGCCTGCGGCGACGACCCCGGCTGGAGCGGGAGCCCGCCGCGCGGCGTCGCCCTCTCCTACTGCCTGCGCGTCTTCGAGGATGCCCGCGTCGCCTCCGTTCCGGAGCCGGAGGAGGAGCTCGAGCTGCTCGTCCGTCCGGGACTGCGCCTGTCCGAGCAGGGCGCGAACGACGCCGAGAGCTACCGCCTCTGCATCTTCTCCGCGTTCGGAGCGACGAGGGACGATGCCGTCGCCGCGGCGCGGGCGCGAGCCCGGGCGCTGCCGTTCGAGCTCGAGCCGTGATCGAGTCCCTGCACGTCGCGACCGGCGCCGCCGCCGGAGCGGCGGCCGGCGGCAGGCTGCGCGCACTCCTCCTCGGCCCGGTCTTGCACCTCGCCGGCGATCTCGTCCCGCACGAGGACGTGGACGATCGGCCGTTCGAGATCGTCACGGCCGTCGGCTCGATCCTGCTCCTCGCCGCGACCCGCGGCCCGCTGGACCCGGCCACGCTGGGCGGTGCGGCGGCCGCGCTGCCCGACCTCGAGCACCTGCGGCCGTTTCCGGG
>JBBILK010000540.1:0-2161 GCA_037444965.1 Actinomycetota bacterium
TCGATTACGCGATGAGCGTCATCGTCGGGCGCGCCCTGCCCGACGTGCGCGACGGGCTCAAGCCCGTGCATCGGCGCGTTCTCTACGGGATGCACGAGGCAGGGCTGCAGCCGAACCGACCGTTCCGGAAGTGCGCGCGCGTCGTCGGCGACGTCATGGGCTCCTACCACCCGCACGGCGACCAGGCGATCTACGACACGCTCGTACGGATGGCGCAACCGTTCTCCCTCCGTAATCCGCTCGTCGACGGGCAGGGGAACTTCGGCTCGGTGGACGACGATCCGCCGGCCGCAATGCGGTACACCGAGTGCCGGCTGTCGCGGCTCGCGACCGAGATGCTCCGCGACATCGACGCCGACACCGTCGACTTCCAGCCCAACTACGACGAGTCGCGGCGGGAGCCGACGGTGCTCCCGTCGCGGTTCCCGAACCTGCTCGTGAACGGCTCCGCGGGAATTGCGGTCGGTATGGCGACCAACATCCCGCCGCACAACCTGGCAGAGGTGGTCGACGCGGTCGTCGCGGCGATCGACGATCCGGCGATCGACGTCGAGCGGCTGAGCCGGATCGTGAAGGGCCCCGACTTCCCGACCGGCGGGATCATCGCCGGCAAGAGCGGGATCAAGGACGCCTACCGCTCGGGCCGGGGGCGGATCGTGATGCGCGCCCGGGCCCACATCGAGGAGTTGCGGGGCGGCCGCTCGGCGATCGTCGTGACCGAGCTCCCCTACGGTGTTCGCAAGGGCGGCGAGGCCGGAGTGATCAAGAAGATCGCCGATCTCGTGCAGGAGAAGGTCCTCGTCGAGATCGCCGATCTGGCCGATCACTCCGACCGCAGCGGGATGCGAATCCAGATCGAGCTGAAGCGCGACGCGGTTCCGCAGGTCGTGCTCAACAAGCTCTTCAAGCACACGCCTCTTCAGCAGACGTTCGGGTACAACGCCGTCGCGCTCGTCGACGGGGTGCCGCGAACGCTCTCGCTGCTCGAGCTCGTCCGCCACTACCTCGACTACCAGCGGGAGGTCGTCACTCGCCGTTCGAAGTACGAGCTACGAAAGGCAGAGGAACGCGCACACGTTCTCGAGGGCTACCTGACCGCGCTCGACAACCTCGACGCGGTGATTGCTCTGATCCGTGCCTCCCAGGACACCGACGCCGCGCGCAGCGGGCTGATCGAGCAGTTCGGTCTGACCGAGATCCAGGCGCAGGCGATCCTCGACCTGCGGCTCGCCCGCCTGACGGGCCTCGAGCGCAAGCGCATCCAGGACGAGTACGCCGATCTCAAGGAGCGGATCGCGGAGTTGCGAGCGATCCTCTCGGACGAGGCGAGGATCGACGGGCTGATCAAGGAGGAGCTGCTCGAGCTCAAGGCGATCTACGCCCGTGGCGACGACCGCAGGACCGAGATCGTGGCGGCCGAGGAGGAGCTCGAGCTCGAGGACCTGATCGCGGAGGAGGACATGGTCATCGCGATCACGCGCTCCGGCTACGTCAAGCGGCTTCCCGTGACGGCGTACCGGGAGCAGCGGCGCGGAGGCGTCGGGGTGATGGGGATGGAGCTGAAGGACGATGACTACATCGAGCACCTCTTCGTCGCGTCGACGCACGACTACATCCTCTTCTTCACCTCCGTCGGAAAGGTCTACCGGCTGAAGGTGCACGAGCTTCCCCTCGGGTCCCGGCAGTCGAAAGGTCGCGCGATCGTGAACCTGCTGCCCTTCCGTCAGAACGAGCAGGTGCGAGCGGTGATCGCGACGCGGAGCTTCGAGGACGCCGAGTTCCTCGTGATGGCGACGAAGAACGGGATGATCAAGAAGACCAGGTTTGCCGAGTACAACACGCCGCTGAAGGCGGACGGGATCATCGCGATCAACCTGCGCGACGAGGACGAGCTCGTCGGTGTCCGCCACTCGTCCGGGAACGACGACGTCCTGATGGTCTCGCGCGGCGGCCAGGCGATCCGCTTCCACGAGCGCGAGGTACGCCCGATGGGGCGGGCGACCTCGGGCGTCAAGGGCATGAGCCTGCGCCAGGGCGATGAGGTGATCTCGGTCAACATCGCCCAGGACGACGCAGACCTGCTCGTGGTGACCGAGAACGGCTACGGCAAGCGGACGCGACTGTCCGACTACCCGGTGAAAGGGCGGGGAGGCCTCGGGGT
>JBBILK010000541.1:0-1344 GCA_037444965.1 Actinomycetota bacterium
GCCCCCAGCGCCTGGAACTTCTTCGGGTTCTCCAGGAACTCCTTGATCTCCTGCAGCTCCTCCACCGCCTCGTCCGCGCCGGCGACGTCCTTGAACGTCACCTTCGGCGAGTCCGGCGACATCCGCTTCGCACGGCTCTTGCCGAAGCTCATCACCTTCGAGCCGCCGCCCTGGACCTGGTTCATGAGGAAGATCCAGAAGCCGAAGAAGAGGAGGAACGGCAGGAGGTAGGTGAGGATCGACCACCAGGCCGAGTCGCCCGTTCCCTTCGAGTCGAACTCGATTCCCTTCTCCTGGAGCAGGTTCTGGAACTCGATCTGGGCCTGGTCGCTCGGGTAGTTGACCTTGACCTTGTCGCCGGTGCCCGCGTACGTCGCCTCGATCTCGCGTCCCTTCGGCTTGAAGAGGACGCTGTCGATCGAGCTCGGGTTCGTCTCGATCGTCTGGATCAGCTGCGAGTACGTGACCTTCTCGGCGTCCTGGGATCGCGGCAGGAGCGTCTGCGACGCCAGGTAGACGAGCAGGACGATGACGATCAGCGGGAAGAGCGCGCTACGGAAGAATCTGCTCAAGCGGAATCATGCCCTCGGGATCTGCTCGAAGCGTAGCAGGCCCCCTCTCGATTCCATCGTGGCGGAGCCTAGAAGGACTCCTCGACCTGGGCCGCCAATTCGTCCCTCAGGACGCCCACGTAGGGCAGATTCCGGTACCGCTCGGCGAAATCGAGCCCGTACCCGACCACGAATCGCTCCGGGATCTCGAAGCCGACGTAGCGGCACGCGACGTCGACCTTCCGCCGCGCCGGCTTCGTCAGGAGAGCGCAGATCTCGAGCGAGGCCGGCAGGCGGGCCTTCAGCGTGCGGACGAGGTAGGAGAGGGTGAGGCCCGAGTCGATCACGTCCTCCACCACGAGCACGTTGCGGCCCTCGATCGACAGGTCGAGGTCCTTGAGGATCCGCACCACGCCGGAGGAGTCCGTCGCCGAGCCGTAGCTCGAGATCGCCATGAAGTCGACCTCGCAGGGAACGTCGATGGCACGCATCAGATCGGAGATGAAGAAGACGGCGCCCTTGAGCACGCCCACGAGCAGCAGGTCTCGCCCGCGGTAGTCAGCCGAGATCTCGTGGCCGAGCTCGCTGATGCGCTGGGCCAGGGCCTGCTCGTCGATCAGGACCTCCTCGACCGCCGCGGCGAGCTGGTTCGTCCTCGTCATCACTCCTCCGGCGTCCCCGTCCTCGTCACCGTCGCGACTCCCTCGTGTCCGGGAGCGACGGCGACGCCCGGCACGAGCACCACCTCCTCCCCGCGAACCACGAGCGGCCACGACTCGCGCTCCGACCGGGG
>JBBILK010000541.1:1365-2150 GCA_037444965.1 Actinomycetota bacterium
ATTGACGAAGAGATCCTGCACCTTTACGCCGCGCCTGGCAAGCCTGTCGCCCGCCCGCCACGAGCGAACGTGGAGCCCGGACACGTGCGGCTCGATCCGCCAGCCGCCCCACTCCACGGGGCCGGTGAGCCGCACCGGCGAGCGCTCGAGCCAGACGTGCTCGTACTCGCGCACGGCCGTCCGCCCCCCGCCGAGGTCGACGCGCATCGAGCCTTCCCTGCTCGCCAGCAGCTCGGCCAACGCTCGTTCCACGGGGCCGGCCAACGGCCGCGGCGGAGCGGCGGCCGCCAGCAGGTTCCGCTCCGCCGCGGGATGGAGCTGCCGGAGCAGGGGCAGGATCTCCTCGCGGATCAGGCCGCGCTTGGTGGACACGTTCGTGGAATCGACGCGGACCGGCAGGCCCTCGGCCCGGCAGTAGGCGGCGGTCTCGTCCCGCCAGACGGTCAGAAGCGGGCGAACGACGCCGTCCTCCCGGCGAGCCCGAATCCCGGTCAGCGTCCCGCTCGAGACGAGGCGGTAGAGAACGGTCTCGACCTGGTCCGAGGCGGTGTGACCGGTCGCGCGGAGCCTGTCGGCCGCGACCGCGTAGCGCAGGTCGCGTAGCCCGGCCTCCGTCAGCCCGGCACCCGGCGCGTCGACGACCTCGGCGCCGAGCGCCTGGGCGCAGAAGCGGGCGTCCGCCTCCGATTCGGCTCCGCGCAGGCCGTGATTCACGTGCAGGGCCGAGACCCGGTAGCCGAGCTCTCCCAGCGCGTGCCAGAGGCAGGTCGAGTCGGGGCCGCCCG
>JBBILK010000542.1:0-2146 GCA_037444965.1 Actinomycetota bacterium
GTCGACCTTGATCCGGTCGCCGACGTTGACGAACAGCGGCACCTGCACGACGGCGCCCGTCTCGAGCGTCGCCGGTTTCGTCACGTTGGAGACGGTGTCGCCCTTGACTCCCGGCTCGGTGTCGACCACGTTCAGCTCGACCGAGGCGGGAAGCTCGATCCCCGCCGGCCGCCCGTCGAGGGTGAGCATGAGCACGGAGCTCGAGGGCTGCAGGAACTCGAGCTCCTCCTCGACCTCCGCCCGGCGCAGCGCTATCTGCTCGAAGGTCTCCGCGTCCATGAAGACGACCTCGTCGCCCGAGTCGTAGAGGTACTGGACGCTCTTCGTCTCCGTGTGCACGCGCGGCATCTTCTCGCCGGCCCGGAAGGTGCGGTCGACGACGGCGCCCGTCTCGGCGTTCTTCAGCTTCGTGCGCACGAACGCGCCGCCCTTCCCCGGCTTGACGTGCTGGAACTCGACGATCTTCCACACCTGGCCGTCGAGCTCGACGTGCATCCCGTTCTTGAACTGCGCGGTGGAGATCGTCTCTGCCATCGCGCGGATTGTAGTCCGGGGCTCGGGGCTCGGTGCCCTCGCCCCGAGCCTAGCCGACCCGGACGAGCTCCTTCGTCACCGGGGTGAGCACCTCGGGGCCGTCGTCGGTGACGATGACGAGGTCCTCGATCCGCATGCCGCCGAGGCCGGGGAGGTAGATCCCCGGCTCGACCGTGAGCACGTTGCCGGCGGCGACGGTGTCGTCGGAGTTCTTCGCGAGCCTCGGCTCCTCGTGGATCTCGAGGCCGACCGAGTGGCCGAGGTTGTGGACCACCTCGTACCCCGCCCGCTCGAGCGCGCCGCGCGCGATCGCGTCGACGTCGCGACACCGGGCGCCGGCGCGCACGGCCTCGAGCGACGCCTGCTGCGCCTCGAGGCAGGCCGCGTAGGCCCACTCGAGCTCCTCCGGCAGCGGCCCGGTCGCGAACGTCCGCGTGCAGTCCGAGCAGTAGCCGTCGACGACGCAGCCGGCATCGACGACGACCGTCTCGCCCGCCCCGATCACGCGCTCGCCCGGGTGGTGGTGCGGCAAGGCCGCGTTCGGCCCGGCCGCGACGATCGGCTCGAACGAGACCGCCTCGCCGCCGAGCTCGCGGAGCGTCCGCTCGACCCACCAGGCCACCTCGGCCTCCGTTCGCCCGACGAGGGCTTCTCGCCCGAGCAGCTCGAACGCCTCGTTCAGCACCGCGCCCGACCGCCGCACCGCGTCGAGCTCGGCCGCGTCCTTGACGCCGCGCAGAGCCTCGACCACCTTCCGGGTCGGCCGCAGCTCCACGCCGCTCTCGACGAGCGTCGCGTGCTGCTGGAACGTGACGTGGTCGGCCTCGAACGCCACCGGGCCGCTCACGAGCGCGGGCAGCCGGTCGCGGAGCTCGGCCGGCAGCTCCCGCTCCGCGGGAACGAGCTCGACGTCCTGAACGGCTCGCGCCGCCTCCACGTAGCGGCCGTCCGTGAACAGGAGCACCCGCTCCGGGTCGACGAGCAGCACGGCGTTCGAGCTCTGGAAGCCGGTCAGGTAGCGGACGTTCACGAGCCCCGTGACGAGGAACGCCGAGGCCTCCAGCTCCTCGAGCCGTGCTCGCAGCCGCTCGACGCGCCCGGTGGCCGCCCTCACCGCACTCACCGCGCTCACTCGCCCGCCCTCTCGACGAGCCACTCGAGCGCGAGCCGGTACCCGTCGGGGCCCCGCCCGAGGATGCGCTGAGAGACGACCTCCTCGATCACCGACACGTGCCGCCATTCCTCGCGCTCGAGGATGTTCGAGAGGTGCACCTCGACCACCGGCACGCGCAAGAGCTCGACCGCGTCGCGGATCGCGTAGCTGTAGTGTGTCCAGGCACCCGGGTTCAGGATAACCCCGTCCGCCCAGCGGCGGGCGTCGTGGCACCAGTCGATGAACTGCCCCTCGTGGTTCGTCTGGAAGCAGCGGACGGACGCGCTCAGCTCGACCGCCCACTTGTAGATCCGCGTCTCGAGCTCGTCGTAGGAGATGCCGCCGTAGACGGAGGGGTCACGGTCGCCGAGCGCGTTCAGGTTCACACCGTTGATGACCGCGATGCGCACCGCGGCGGCAGTCTACGCGGCGGTGAGCTCCTCGAGCGCCGCCCGCACC
>JBBILK010000543.1:0-670 GCA_037444965.1 Actinomycetota bacterium
GGCCGCGCACGTCGGCGCCGTCCCGGACGCGCGCGAGCGCGTCGTCGAGGGCGAGCCGGGCGCACCGGACGCGGTTCGCGAGCGTCGGCTCGAGCCCCTCGAGCAGGCCGAGCGCCTCGAGCGCGGCGACGCCCTGCGTCGGCGGCGGGAGCTCGGCAACGACCGTGCCGCGATAGGAGAGGCGCAGGGGATCGACCCAGCGCGGGTGGAACGAGGCGAGGTCGTCCTCGTCGAGCCAGCTCGACGCCACGATCGCGCGCGCGACCCGGCCCCGGTAGAAGGCGTCGGGTCCGCCCGTCGCGATCTCGCGCAGGGTTGCCGCGAGCTCGGGGAGGCGGACGCGCTGCCCGACGCGCGGGACCGGCCCGAGCTCGGGCGGAGCTTCCTCGGCCGCCCAGGCGTCGGCGGTGATCGGCCCGACCGCGAAGCCCTGCTCGGCGGCGTCGATCGCGTCCGCGAGCAGCGTGTCCAGGCCGAAGCGGCAGTGGCGCTCGGCGAGCGCCGCCCAGCCGCCGACGGCGCCGGGAACGGTGACGGAGAGGGGGCCGCGCTCGGCGACCGGCTCGACGTGCTCGGCGGCCGCGGGAGCGGGGCCGGCGGAATCGAGCCCGTGGAGGCGTCCGTCACGCCAGACGATCGCGAAGCAGTCGCCGCCGATGCCCGTCGACAT
>JBBILK010000543.1:706-2138 GCA_037444965.1 Actinomycetota bacterium
GGCCGCAGCGGCAAGGGCTGCGTCGGCCGCATTGCCCCCGCGCTCGAGCATCCGCAGGCCGGCCCGGGTCGCGAGCCCCTGACTCGTCGCCACCATCCCGTTCGCCGCGACAGCGGGTGGGCGGCCGAAGGAGAAGCGGAACGGCATCGACGCATGATCGTAGTGGCGCACGGCGCACCGGGTAGGATCGGCATGTGCTGACGCTCTACGACGCCGCCCGCTGCCCCTACTGCGCACGCGTGCGCATCGTCCTCGCCGAGAAGGGCATCCCCTACGACGCGGTGCAGGTCGACCTCGACGACCGGCCCGCCTTCATCGTCGAGCTGAACCCGCCTTCGGGCCGGGTCCCGGTGCTCGAGGAGAGCGCCTTCGTCCTGCCGGAGTCGCCCGTGATCATGGAGTACCTCGAGGAGCGGTTCCCCGAGCCGCCGCTGCTGCCCGCCGACGCGGCCGAGCGCGCGGCCGCGCGGCTCGCGGTCGAGCGGTTCGACGACTTCGGAGACCCGTACTACGACCTCTACTTCGGGCGACCCGCGGGCTCGGCCGAGCGCGTCGAGGCGGCGCTGGCAGCGCTCGACCGTCGCCTCGAGGCGACGCCCTACCTCGCGGGGCGCGCCTACAGCCTCGCGGATATCGCCTACGTGCCGTGGGTCCTCCGCGTCGAGGCCAGGCTCGGGATCCCACTGCAGCCGTTCGGCGCGCTCACCGGCTGGCTCGAGCGCCTGCTCGAGCGGCCCGCGGTCGCGAGCGAGCGCGAGCTCGTCGCCTCTCTGTAGGGGCCGGACCCGTCCGGCCCGGCCTGTCCCGGCCCTACACGCGGGAGACGCGGCGGTCGCCGGCGCGCTCGGCGACGGCCAGGAAGCGTCCGGAGAGCTCGCGGCCGATCTCGTTCCACTGCCCGATGTGGACGGGGGTCTCGGCGCGCATCCGGGCGCCGTCGTAGCCGCTCCGGTCGGCGTCCGGCTCCGCCTCGAACGCGGCAGCCCACTCGAACACCATCTCCCGTGTCACCTCGCAGTGGAACTGGAGCCCCCAGGCGAGCTCGCCGAGACGGAAGGCCTGCAGGCAGATCGCGCTGCGCGCGAGCGGAACGGCACCGCCGGGGAGGTCGAACCGGTAGTGGTGCCACGCTCGGGCAGGCCGGCGAAGAGCGGGTCGCGGGCGGCCTCGCCGGTCAGCTCGACCGGGAACCAGCCGATCTCGGGCTCGGACGCCTTCGTGACCGGCGTGTGGGAGGCCTTCGCGAGTAGCTGGCCGCCGAGACAGATCCCGAGGAACGGCACGCGCTGGTCGAGCAGGCGCTGGATGAGGAGGTTCTCCTCGCGCAGCCAGGGGTGGTAGTGCTCCTCGTGCGTGTGTATGACGCCGCCGAAGACGAACACGGCCCCGTACTCGTCGAGCGGCCTCGGCGGCGGCGTCTCCCAGGCGAGAC
>JBBILK010000544.1:0-2135 GCA_037444965.1 Actinomycetota bacterium
CGGCGGCCGCCTCGGCGCGTACCGTCTCGTGGACGAGGTGCGGCTTGACCTCGGCCGCGAACACGGACGGCTCGAGCTCGACATCCCTCGCCTTCTTGCCGCCTGCGTCGAGGAGGGGAGCGGTCAGGCTCACGTGTCCTCCCTGATCACGACGATGCCGTTCTTCGGGCCAGGTACCGCGCCCTTGACGAGGAGGAGGCTCCGCTCGGGGTCCCGTTCGACGACGGTGAGCCCGCGCTGCGTGACCGTGCGCGCGCCCATGTGCCCGGCCATGCGGACGCCCTTGAAGACGCGCGACGGGAAGGCCGAGGCACCGACCGAGCCCGGCTTGCGGACGTTGTGCGAGCCGTGAGTCTCCGGGCCGCGGTGGAAGCGGTGGCGCTTCACGGTGCCCTGGAAGCCCTTGCCGATCGACACCCCGGACGCCTTGACCTTCTCGCCTGCCTCGAAGACCTCCACGGTGACCGTGTCTCCCGCGGAGAGCTCGTGCGGCCCCCGGATCTCGACGAGCCGGCGATGCGGCGAGACCCCGTGCTTTGCCAGGTGGCCACGCTCCGGCCTGGTGAGCTTCCGTTCCTTCACCTCGTCGAAGGCGAGCTGCACCGCGTCGTAGCCATCGGCCTCCGCGGTTCGTACGCAGACGACCGGGCAGGGACCGGCCTGGATGACCGTCACGGGCGTGAGCACGCCGGTCTCCTGGTCGAAGACCTGGGTCATGCCAATTTTCCGGCCCACGATCCCCTTCATGAGCGCCACTGCCTCTCGGCCGGAAAATTGGTTAACCTCTGTCGCTTCTGTTTCATCGCTGGTTTGTTAACCAAATTGCGCAGCAATTTGGCTAGAGCTTGATCTCGATGTCGACGCCTGCCGGCAGGTCCAGCCGCATCAGGCTGTCGACCGTCTTCGGAGTGGGCGAGTGGATGTCGATCAGGCGCTTGTGCGTGCGGATCTCGAAATGCTCGCGGGAATCCTTGTCCTTGAACGGGCTGCGGATCACCGTGTAGACGTTCCGCTCCGTGGGCAGGGGAACCGGCCCGGTGACGCTCGCTCCCGTGCGTTGCGCCGTCTCGACGATCTGGCTCGCCGAGCGGTCGAGCTGGCTGTGGTCATAGCCCTTGAGCCGGATGCGGATCTTCTGCTGAGCCACTTCGGTTTCTCTGCCTCTCCTTCGGCGTGGGCCGGACGGGTCCGGCCCCTACCGGATGACCTCGGTGACGACGCCCGCGCCGACCGTGCGGCCACCCTCGCGGACGGCGAAGCGAAGGCCGGTGTCCATGCGATCGGCTGGATCAGCTCGACCTCCATGTTCGTGTTGTCGCCCGGCATCACCATCTCCTGGCCCTCGGGCAGCTTGATCGAGCCGGTGACGTCGGTGGTGCGGAAGTAGAACTGCGGCCGGTAGCCGTTGAAGAACGGCGTGTGGCGGCCGCCCTCGTCCTTCGAGAGGACGTAGACCTCGGCCTTGAAGTGGGTGTGGGGCGTGATCGACCCAGGCTTGGCGAGCACCTGGCCGCGCTCGACCTCCTCGCGCTTGACGCCGCGGAGCAGGCAGCCGATGTTGTCGCCGGCCTGACCCTGGTCGAGGAGCTTCTGGAACATCTCGACGCCGGTGACGACGGTCTTCGAGATCTCGGGGTGGATGCCGACCATCTCGACCTCGTCCCCGACTTTGACGATGCCCTGCTCGACCCGGCCGGTGACGACGGTGCCGCGTCCCGTGATCGTGAACACGTCCTCGATCGGGAGCAGGAAGGGCTTGTCGATCTCGCGGACGGGCTCGGGGATGTAGGTGTCGACCGCCTCCATCAGCTCGAGGATCTTCGGCGTCCACTCGGGATCGCCCTCGAGCGCCTTCAGCGCGGAGACCTGGACGACCGGGATCTCGTCGCCGGGGAACTCGTACTTCGTCAGCAGCTCCCGCACCTCCAGCTCGACCAGCTCGAGGAGCTCCGGATCGTCGACCATGTCGGCCTTGTTCAGCGCGACGACGATGTACGGCACGTTCACCTGGCGGGCGAGCAGCACGTGCTCTCGCGTCTGGGGCATCGGGCCGTCGGCGGCCGAGACGACGAGGATCGCGCCGTCCATCTGCGCCGCGCCGGTGATCATGTTCTTGATGTAGTCGGCGTGGCCCG
>JBBILK010000545.1:0-2124 GCA_037444965.1 Actinomycetota bacterium
CCGACGTTCACCTCGACCGCCCGTTCCGGGGCCTCGAGCCAGAGGCAGCTCGAGCGGCCCGAGTCGCGCTCAAGGACGCGTTCCGCCGCTGCCTCGAGGCGGCTCGCGAGCACGCAGTTGATCTGGTCACCGTCGGCGGGGACCTGTGGGAGCACGAACACGTGACGACGGACACCGCCCGCTCGGTCGCCTTCGAGCTCGGCCAGCTCGAGCGCCCGGTTCTCCTGATCGCGGGCAACCACGACCCTGCCGTTCCCGGCGGCCCGCACGACCGCACCGACTGGCCGCCGAACGTGACGGTCGCTCGCAGCGACGTGCCCAGCGAGCATCGCTTCGGCGACGTGAGCGTGTGGGCTTCCTCGTGGACTGGCGGCAACCTCGATGCGCGCTTTCTCGACACCTTCCACGCTCCGGCCGACGGCCGCGTTCATCTCCTCCTCCTGCACGGAACCTGCCAGGGTGTGGCCTGGTTCGCCGACGAGACCGACGCGCACTGCCCCTTCACGCCCACACAGGTGCGCAACGCGGGGTTCGCGGCCTGCCTTGCCGGCCACTGGCACCGGGCCGCCTGGCGCGAGGGCGTCTGCTATCCCGGCTCTCCGGAGCCGCTCGGCTGGGGCGACCAAGGAGGCCACGGCTACGCCCTCGTTCACGTGAGCGGGGATGTGACCGTGGAGCTCGTGAGCACGGCCAGGTCGCGCTTCGAGACCGCGGTCGTGGACTGCGCCGATGCCGCGGCGGGAGCCGAGATCAGAGACCGGGTGGAGCGGAGGCTCGCCGCGTTCGAGAGGACGACGACGTACGTGCGAGTAGAGCTCGTCGGCCCGGTCGCGCCCGGCTGCGAGGTCGACACGGCTCAGCTCGCGCAGGACTACCGTCACCGCTTCCTGGGGATCCGGGTCGAGGACCACACGACGGTCGCCCACGACCTCGACGCGATCGCCGCCCAGCCGACGGTGGAGGGGCGCTTCGTCCGCATGCTTCGCGAGCGCCTCGAGCGAACGACGGAAGGACGCGAGCGCGACGTGGCCGAGCTCGCGCTCCGCCTCGGCGTTCACGCCTTGAGAGGGGAGCGCCTTCCCGATGTGGATTGAGCGGCTCGAGATCGGCGGCTTCAGACGCCTCGCCGGCTCGTTCGCGTTCAGCCCCGGGCTCAACCTCGTCGCTGGCGACAACGAGGCGGGGAAGTCGAGCCTCCACGACGCACTCATCCGGGCGCTGTTCGGGTTCTCGAGGTCCGAGCAGTGGGGTGGGTCGGGCTCCGTCTGGCAGCGCAGCCGGCCCTGGGATTCCGGCCGTCGCTACGGGCTGCGGGCCGTCGTCCGCGAGGTTCGCGGCCGAACCTACGAGATCGACTGGGATTTCGATCGCCACGCCGTTCGGCTCCTCGACAGGGACACCGGCGCGGATGAGTCGGCCGCCGTCGCCGCCAAGGGGAAGCTGGTTCGGCTCGGGGAGCACCTGCTCGGCATCGACCTCGACAACTTCCGCGGCATCTGCTGCCTCGACCAGCTCGCGATCGCCCCGGTCAAGAGGTCCGACTGGCTCACGAACGCCCTCCAGCAGGCCGTCGCGAGCGTGACGAGCGACGCGGGAGCAGCCGGCGCGGACGAGCGGCTCAAGGAGCTCGTCTCCGCCCTGGGCTTCCGAACCGACACGTACCGCCCCACGTCGAGTGGCCGCGCCAGGCAACTTGCCGACGAGGTGGCGCGCCTCGAAGCCGAGCTCGAGGAGACCCTCGCGAGACGCGGCCGGATCGAGGAGCTCGCGGCGGAGCGGGCCGATCAGGTCAGACGTCGCGGCGAGCTCGAAGCGGACGCGGCCGGCCTCCGCGGCCGTCTGCTCCGTGCGGAGCTTCAGGCGATCGAGGAGCGGCTGGCCGAGGCGAGGCGCCTCGAGAGCGCGGCGCAGGACCGCCCTGAACGCGTCCCCGACTTTCCCCGCTCTCAGGCCGGGGAGATCGCCGACCTCCGGGCACAGATCCGCCAGGTGGAGAGTCAGATCAGCGACTTGGAGCGGCAGGTGGAGGGGACGCGCGGCGCCGCCCAGGAGCTCGAGGCGAGGCGCGCCGACCTTCTTCCCCGATACGACGCCCTCGCGGCCTACGAGCAGCTCGACGCGAGC
>JBBILK010000546.1:0-2117 GCA_037444965.1 Actinomycetota bacterium
CGCGCCGCGGCCGCGTCGGGCCCGGCGCCGACCCAGCGGATCTCCGCTTCGGCCAGGTGGTCGAAGGTGTCGAGGAGCGCTTCCGTGCCGAAGTCGAGCGCGTGGTTGTTCGCGAGGGTGACGCAGTCGACGCCAAGGTGTGCGAGCGCGCGCACGGCGACGGGCGGGGCCCGGAAGAAGAACGGCTTGAAGGAGTCGGGCCACGGAGTCCCGCGCTCCGAGACCGCGCATTCGAGGTTGAGGACGAGCAGATCGGCCTCTCTCGCTGCCGCGACGAGCTCGGGCGCGAACAGGGCCTCGGGCGGGGCAGTTCGGAGCCGCTCCGCGACGCCTCGGCCGAGCATCGTGTCGCCGGCGAGCCCGAGCTTCATCGGACAGGTCCGGCCCCTACAGCTTGTAGCCGATCGACCGCAGGAGGTGCTTGCGGGCAGCCACGTCCTCCTCGGTCTCGACGCCGACAGGCGGCTCGCCGTCGATCACCCCGACCACTCCGCGCCCCTGCTCGGTCTCGGCGACGAGCACCTGCACCGCGTTCGCGGTCGCGCAGAAGATCCTGCAGACCTCGGGCACCTGCTTCACCTGGTTGAGCACGTTGACCGGGTAGCCCTCGCGCAGGAAGACGACGAACGAATGCCCGGCGCCGATCCGGAGCGCGTTCTCCGCTGCGAGCCGGACGAGCTCCGGGTCGTTGCCGCTCGTGCGCACCAGCCTCGCCCCCGACGCCTCGCAGAACGCGAGGCCGAAGCGGAGGTGCGGCGAGGAGCCGGCCAGCGCCTCGTGGAGGTCCTCGACGGTCTTGATGAAGTGCGACTGCCCGAGGACGACGTTCAGATCGCCGGGCTTCTCGATCTCTACGACCTGGAGCTCCATCTCACCCTCCTCCGCCGGTTCCTCCCTCCCACTCCGCTCGGAAGTCGGCCCAGCGCTTGCGCTGCGTCAACCCGGCCGCCCGCCCGCGCACGGCGAGGCGGACGGCCATCTTCCGCGAGGCCTCGTCGATCATCTCGTTCCCGAACATGACGGCGCCGAGCCGCTCGACCTCGGTCGCGTGCTCGTACGCCTCGAGGATCGCGAGCGCCCGGTCGAACTGCTCCTGCTCGGGCGCGTACACGTCGTTCGCGACGTCCACCTGACCGGGGTGGAGCGCCCACTTGCCGTCGAAGCCGAGCGCCCGCGAGCGGAGAGCGGCCTCCCGGTAGCCGTCCAGGTCTCTGACGCGCCCGTAGGGGCCGTCGATCGCCTGGAGGCCGGCGGCGCGCGCGGCGACGAGGATCGTCTCGAGCACCCAGTGCCACTGGTCGCCCGGGTACCCGGCCGCGCTCGTCCCGACCGAGAGGACGGGCAGGCCGAGCGAGGCGCTCATGTCGGCCGGCCCGAAGATGAGCGTCTCGAGCCGGTCGGAGGCCTCCGCGATCTCGTGGATCGCCCGCAGGCCGAGCGCCGTCTCGATCTGCGCCTCGATCCCGAGCCGCCGCCCGAGCCCGGCCGTGTCCTCGACCATGCGCAGCAGGTTGGCGACGAAGGTGACGTCCCCGGCCGACTCGACCTTCGGGATCATCACGCAGTCGAGCCGCGCCCCGGCCGCGCCGACGACCTCGATCACGTCCAGGTAACACCAGCGCGTGCCGACGCCGTTCACGCGCAGGACGACCGTCTTTCCCGACCAGTCCTCGTCCTCGAGCGCCCGGACGACGTTCCGCCGGGCCTCCTCCTTCGCGGCCGGCGCGACCGAGTCCTCGAGGTCGAAGAAGACCTCGTCGGCGGGAAGGGTGGCCGCCTTGGCGAGCATCTTCGGCGACGAGCCCGGCACCGAGAGGCAGGAGCGCCTCGCCCGCTCTTCGCGTCCTTCGGTCATCGTCATCCTCCCCAGTGGCTTCGGCGCTTGACGAGCACGCGCCGCTCGCCCTCGAACACGACCTGCCCGCGCTGGTTGACACCCCAGTGCCTGAAGCGGACCTCGCCGGCGTCGGGACGGTCCGCCTCCCCCACCTCGAGCACTTCGCTGAACGCGTACAGCGTGTCACCGTGGAACACCGGCGCGGGCAGCTTGATGCCCGTCATCCCGAGCTCCGCGAGCGCGTTCTCGCCCGTGTCCTCGCTCGCGAGCCCGGCGACGA
>JBBILK010000547.1:0-2112 GCA_037444965.1 Actinomycetota bacterium
ACGAGCTGCGCACCGCCGCTTCTCGCATCGGCGCGCGCGCGACGTCGTTCGGCGGGACCGTCGCCTGGGCGGTCGACCCGGGCCTGCCCCTCGACGCCGAGACGCAGGGTCGCGCCGTTGCCGAGGGGATCGTGCTCGGGAGCTACGACGCCGGGCGCTGGAAGAGCTCGAACGAGCGCCGCAAGCCGATCGAGCGGCTGCTGCTCGCGGGGGACGAGGCGCCGGCCGCCGAGGACGCCGCACGGCGCGCAGGCGTGTCGGCCGAGTGGACGAACCGGTGCCGCGACCTCGTCAACGCACCGGCGAACGAGCTGACGCCGGCCGCGCTCGCGGAGCGGGCGTCGGAGCTGGCGGCAGAGCTCGCGCACGTCCGCTTCGAGGCTCTCGGCCCGGCCGAGATCCGGGAGCGCGGCATGGGTGCCTTCGCGTCCGTCTTCCAGGGCAGCGACACGGAGCCGCGCCTGATCGTCCTCGAGTACGAGCCGCCGGGAGCGCGTGACGGCATGGTGCTCGGGCTCGTGGGCAAGGCGATCACGTTCGACTCCGGCGGGCTCTCCCTGAAGCCCGCCGCCCGGATGGACGAGATGAAGAGCGACATGGGCGGCGGCGGCGCCGCTCTCTGCGGGCTCGCGGCAGTCGCCGCGCTCGAGCTCCCGCTCCGGGTGACGGCCGTCGTCCCGGCCTGCGAGAACATGCCGAGCGGTCACGCGACCCGGCCGGGCGACATCGTCCGGGCCTCGAACGGGAAGACGATCGAGATCACGAACACCGACGCGGAGGTCCGGCTCGTGCTCGCCGACGCGCTCGTCCACGCGCGCGAGCGGGGCGCGACGCACCTGCTCGACCTGGCGACCCTGACGGGCGCCGTCGTGGTCGCGCTGGGCGACTTCTACGCCGGCCTGCTCGGCAACGACGAGGCGTGGGTCTCGACCGTCCGGGACGCCGCCGAGACGAGCGGCGACCACGCCTGGGTGCTGCCTCTCCACGACACGTACAAGCGGCTCTACCGCTCGCCGTTCGCGGACATGAAGAACTCCTCGGATCTCCGGCAGGCCGGCCCCGTCTACGCCGGCAGCTTCCTCGCGGAGTTCGCGGGCGAGGGGCCGTGGGCACACCTCGACATCGCGGGCACGGCGTTCCTCACACGCGGCCGCGACGACTACTACACGGCCAGGGGCGCTACCGGCTACGGCGTGCGGTTGATCGCCGAGCTCGCCCGGGGCCTGGCGAGGTGAGCTTCGAGCTCGGAGACGAGCGCGAGCTCCTCCGCCGGACGGTCCGCGAGTTCGCAGAGGAGCGGATCGGGCCCGTCGCCGAGGAGCTCGACCGCGAGCACCGCTTCCCGTACGAGATCGTGGCCGGGCTCGCGGAGCTCGGCCTGCTCGGCGTGCCGATCCCCGAGGCGTACGGAGGCGCCGGGCTGGACACGCTCTCGTACGCGCTCGTCGTCGAGGAGCTGGCGCGGGTCGACTCCTCGGTCGCGATCACCGTCGCGGCGCACACCTCGCTCGGGACGATGCCGATCTACCTCTACGGCACCGAGCACCAGCGGCAGCGGTGGCTCCCCGATCTCGCCTCCGGCCGGCGGCTTGCCGCGTTCGGGCTGACCGAGCCGGGCGCCGGGTCGGACGCCGGCGCCACGCGCACGCGTGCGGAGCTCCGCGACGGGCAGTGGATCGTGAACGGCTCGAAGATGTTCATCACGAACGCGGGCACCGAGATCACGGCCTGCGTGACGATCACGGCGGTGACCGGCGACCGGGGCGGCGAGCCGGAGATCTCCAACCTGATCATCCCGAACGGGACGCCCGGCTACGTGATCTCGGCTCCCCTTCGGAAGCTCGGCTGGCGCGCGTCCGACACGCGCGAGCTCTCGTTCCGCGACTGCGCCGTCCCGGAGGACAGCCTGCTCGGGAGCGCGGCCGCGGCCTGCAGCAGTTCCTCGAGGTCCTCGACGGCGGGCGGATCTCGGTCGCGGCGATGGCAGTCGGGCTCGCGCAGGCCGCCTACGACCTCGCACACGCCCACGCCGCCGAGCGCAAGCAGTTCGGCAAGCCGATCGGCTCCTTCCAGGCCGTCCAGTTCAGGCTCGCGGACATGGCGACCGAGCTC
>JBBILK010000548.1:0-2111 GCA_037444965.1 Actinomycetota bacterium
CCGACCTCCGCGCCGAGCTGGTGGATCGATTCGGGCCACTGCCCACTCCCGCCGAGCAGCTCCTCGATACCGTTCGCATCCGCGTGGCCGCGCGCGACCTCGGCATCGAACGCCTGGAGGTCGGGGAAGGCAAGGGCGCGACCATGCGCTTGACGTATTCCGACGCGCGACGCGGCGCGAAAGTCGCCGATCTCTGCGACGGCTGCGCCGGCCAGATGCCCGGCCGGGCCGCCGCACGGCGTGGCCGGCGGCCCAAGGCGCAGGCGGCGTAGCACCCGCTCTTCCCGTGTGACGGGTGCGGCTCGAGGGAGTCGTGCCCGTCACGCGCGCCGGCCCGAGCCCGTCTGGGGCCGAGGGTAGGATGCCGAGGTGGCGCTGGCTCTGCTCGTCGGCCCGGCGAATGCCGGCAAGGTCGCCAGCCTGCTCGATCGGTACGTCGCCGCCCGTGATCGCGACCCGGTGCTCGTCGTCCCGAACCGCGGCGAGGTGGAGCGGATCGAGCGAGACCTGCTCCGGCGGGAGCCGGCGCTGCTCGGCGGCTGGATCGGGACGTTCGGCGACCTCTTCGAGCGAATCGTCCGCGGCCGGCCCGCGCGCCCCGCTCTGACCGGGAACCAGCGACGGCTTCTCCTCGCCCGCGTCGCCGCTCGCGGCGCGCTCGGGCAGCTCGAGGAATCCGCCCGCTCCGAAGGGTTCGCCGACGCGCTCGGCGAGGCGGTGGCCGAGCTCGAGCAGGCGCTGATCGAGCCTGGCGAGGCGCCCGGCGAGCTCGCCGGCCTGTTCCGCTCCTACCGCGACGAGCTGGACCGTCTCGGCGTCTGGGACGTCGACCTGCGTGCCCGTCACGCGGCCGAGCTCGTCGCCGGCGACCTCGGCGCCTGGGACGGCGCACCCGTGTTCGTCTACGGCTTCGAGGACCTGTCCGGGACGCAGTGGCGCCTCCTCGAGGCGCTCGCCGGCAGGGCCGAGGTCTGCGTCTCCCTACCCTACGAGCCGGCGCGGCCGGCCTTCGAGGCCCTGGAGGGCGTCGCGAACGACCTCGCCGCTCTCGCCGGCAGCCGCGTCGAGGAGCTCCAGCCGCAGGGCTGGTACGAGGCACCCGCGCTCGCCCACCTCGAGCGCGTGCTCTTCGACGATCGGGAGCTGCCGCCGGCGCCGCTCGAAGGCGCGGTGCGCTTCCTCGAGGCCGCGGGTGCGAGGGCCTCGCTCGAGCTCGTCGGCCAGGAGATCCTCGGTCTCCTCCGGGACGGAATCGCCGGCGACGACGTCGCCGTCGTCGTCCCCTCGCTCGAGCGCGTGCGCGCGCCGCTCGAGACCGCGTTCGGGGCGCTCGGGGTACCGTACGCCGTGGAGGGGCCGCGCCGCCTGTCCCGGACGCCGTTCGGCCGCGCCCTGCTCGGGCTGCTTCGCTTCGTCTGGCTCGACGGTCGCCGGGGTGACCTCTTCGCGTACCTCCGCTCGCCGTACTCGGGCCTGCCGCGTCCGCGGGCCGACTTCGTCGAGGGGAGGCTGCGAGGCCGGGCGATCTCGCGGCGAGACCGGGTCGAGGAGGAGGCGGTGCGTTTGCTCGGGCACCGGTTGCCCGCCCTCGACGAGCTGAGGGCCGCCCGGTCGCCGGCGAGCGGGGTGCGGGCACTCGCGGCGACGATGCTCCAGACGGCCTGGGGGCTGGAGCGGGGCGTCGCGGACGAGCCGATCGAGCTCGACCTGCGAGCCGAGCAGGCCGTACGCCGGGTGCTCGAAGAGCTCGACGGCTGGGCCGAGCTCGGCGGCCACGCCGGGCCCGAGGAGCTCGTCGGCGCGGTGGAGCGCGCCGACGTACCGGCCGGGCCCCCGGCGCCCGGCCGCGTCGTCGTGCTCGACCTGCTCCGGGCGAGAACTCGGCGCTTCGGCGTCGTGTTCCTGCTCGGCCTCGAGGAGGGCGTGCTGCCGCGCCGCGGGATCGAGAGCCCGTTCCTCTCCGACGAGCGTCGCCGCGAGCTCCAGGAGGCGCTGGGGCCTTCCCGGCGACTCGTGCGCGCCGACTCGCTCGCCCGCGACCGCTACCTCTTCTACGTCGCACCGCTCGTGCTGCTCGGGCCGAATCCCGGTCGGTTCAACGTGCGCCGGCT
>JBBILK010000549.1:0-2107 GCA_037444965.1 Actinomycetota bacterium
TGCGGCGGGCTACGCGAGGATCCTGCTCGACGCCTACCGCGAGCAGCGGGGGGCGGCCGCGGCCGTCGCGCTCGCCGCCGTGCTCGACGAGCTCGCCGACGCAGGGAGCGAGGGGGACGCCGCCGCCTACGCCGCGGCGCGGCGCGAGCTCGATCGCGCCCTCGCCGGCTTCCGTGCCGCGCCGCTCTCGGCCGAGGAGGAGGAGCGGCGGGCGGGCCAGTTCCTGCGCTTCCTCGCGCTGGTCCCGGTCGAGTACGAGCGGGGAGTCGAGGACGGTCGCGTCACCCTCGACTTCGAGGTGCAGGAGGCGATCACCTTCCGCGACGGCGCTGCCCAGGCGCTCGCCGACCTCGAAGCGACGCTGGCCGAGCGCGATCTGCATGCGACCGCGCGGATGAAAGAGCTGGTCGACGGGATCGGCGAGACCCTCGCGCTCGCCGCCCGCGCCGAGGAGGTTGCAGACCCTCGCGTGCTCGAGGCTCGAGCCGACGAGGCGCTCGACCTCGCCCAGCGGGTGTTCCCCGAGGCGTGGCGGGAGGCGGGAGGGGCAGCCGACTTCGACGTCATCCGCGCGTCGCTCGACCGGGTCGAGGGTGCCGTCGCCGGTGGGCAGTACGGTCAGGCCGAGCAGGCCCGGCTCGAGGCGTACGCCTTCTTCGAGCTCGGGCCGGAGCAGCGCCTGCGCGGGCTCGCCCCGGGGCTCTTCGCGCGCACCGAGGGGCTCTTCTGGTACGGAGCGGGCGAGCACGCGGGCCTGGCGCAGCTGCTCGAGCGCAAGGCGCCCCGCGAGGAGGTTTCCGCAACGAGGCGGGCCCTCGACGAGGCGCTCGCCGAAGCCGAGGCTGCGATCGGCTCGGGGCCGCAGTCGACCGGTGCCGTGGTCACGAACACCGCGATCATCGTCTTCCGGGAGGGGCTCGAGGCTGTGCTGATCCTCGCCGCGCTGACGGCAGGTCTCGTCGGGGCGCAGCGCCGGCTGCGCCGGCCGCTGTTCGTCGGTGCTGCGCTCGCGCTGCTCGCGTCGGTCGCGACGTTCGTGGTCGCGGAGACCGTGCTCGAGTCCCTGGCTCGCTTCGGCGAGCGGCTCGAGGCGGTCGTCTCGCTCGTCGCGATCGCGGTCCTCCTCCTGATCCTCAACTGGTTCTTCCACAAGGTCTACTGGAGCGAGCACCTCGCCGAGCTGCACGGGAAGAAGCGGCGAATCCTCGGGGCGGCCGGGCTCTCGGTCGCGGCGGCCCAGCTCGCGGGTCTCGTCATGCTCGGCTTCTCGAGCGTCTACCGGGAGGGCTTCGAGACCGTGCTCTTCCTCCAGGCGATCGCGCTCGAGGCGGGCGTGCCGCCGGTCGTCGAGGGTGTCGCGCTCGGCCTGCTCGGGGTGGCCGCGATCGGTCTCGCGATGGCGTTCCTGCAACGCAAGCTCCCGCACAAGCGGATGCTCGAGCTGACCGGCTTGCTCATCCTCGGCGTGCTCGTCGTGATGGTCGGGAAGACCGTCCAGGTCTGCCAGGTGGTCGGCTGGCTCCCCGTCCACCCGATCGCCGGAGCACGGCTCCCGTATTGGGCCGGAGCGTGGCTCGGCGTCTTCCCGACCTGGGAGGGTGTGTCCGCCCAGACGGCGGCGGCCGCGCTCGTGCTCGGCAGCTACTTCGGGGCCGAGTGGGTGCGGGCCCGCCGGCGGCGCCGGCGGTTTCTCGAGGCGGCGCGCGTAGAATCGCCCGTGTGATCGACCTCCGTTCGGACACGGCGACGCGGCCGACCGCCGGCATGCGGGCGGCGATCGCGGCCGCGGAGGTCGGGGACGAGCAGCGGCGGGAGGACCCGACGGTGAACGCGCTCGAGGAGCGGGTGGCGGCGCTGCTCGGGCACGAGGAAGCCGTCTTCCTGCCCACCGCGACGATGGCGAACCAGATCGCGCTCAAGGTGCTCTCCGAGCCGGGCGACGAGGTGCTGGCGGAGGCGGACGCGCACGTGTTCCGCTCCGAGCTAGGCGGCCCCGCCGTCCACTCCGGCCTCGCGATGAAGCGGATCGTCGGCGAGCGCGGGCTCTTCGGGCCCGAGGCCGTGCGGGACGCCGAGGAAATCGCGATGGCGTACCGTCAGCGCGGCT
>JBBILK010000550.1:0-2094 GCA_037444965.1 Actinomycetota bacterium
GCCGCCGCCGCGCGAATCGAGGGCTCCAAGTCGTTCGCGAAGGAGGTGATGGAGGCTGCCGACGTCCCCACGGCGGCCCGGCTGCCCGAGGCGGTCGCGCCCTGCGTCGTCAAGGCGGACGGACTCGCGGCGGGCAAGGGCGTCTTCGTGTGCCGAACCCAGGCCGAGGTCGACGCCGCGCTGCCGCAGGCCCGCGCCTTCGGAGAGACGATCGTGGTCGAGGAGCTGCTCGAGGGAGAGGAAGTGTCAGTCTTCGCGGTCACCGACGGCGAGCAGCTCGTCGCGCTGCCACCGGCGCAGGACTACAAGCGCATCGGCGACGGCGACACGGGCCCGAACACAGGCGGCATGGGCGCCTACTCACCCGTCCCGGCGGTCGGCCCCGAGGAGATCGAGGAGATCGTCGAGCAGGTGCACCGGCCGGTGCTCGCGGAGCTCGCCCGCCGCGGGACGCCGTTCGTCGGCACGCTCTACGCGGGGCTGATGCTGACACCTGGCGGCCCCCGCGTCCTCGAGTTCAACTGCCGGTTCGGCGATCCCGAGACCCAGGCGATCCTGCCGAGGATCGAGAGCGACCTGCTCGAGCTGCTGGCGGCGGCGGCGACGGGCGACCTCGCGGACTCTGCGGCAATCGTCTCGCCTCGGTGCGCGGTCACGGTCGTCCTCGCCTCGAAGGGCTACCCCGAGTCGAGCGAGGTCGGCGCCGAGATCACGGGTCTCGAGGAGGCGGAAGAGCGCGGCGCCCTCGTCTGCCACGCGGGTACCGCGCTTCGCGACGGCACGCTGCTGACGGCCGGCGGCCGCGTCCTCAACGTCACCGCGCTCGGCGACACGTGCGCCGAGGCCCGCAGCCGGGTGTACGAGGCGGTCGAGCGCATACACTTCGCGGGCGCGCAGTTCCGGCGCGACATCGCCCTCAAGGCCGCCCATGTCTCAGTCTGAAGCGGCGCCGCAGCCGTTCGCCATCTTCGAGGAGTTCGAGGACGAGGGTCCGCTCGTCGGCATCCTGATCGGCTCCGAGTCCGACCGGGCAGTGATGGAGGCGGCCGTCGAGGAGCTGAACGCGCGCGGCATCTCGAACGAGCTGCGCGTGCTCTCCGCACACCGGGACCCGCGCGGCGTCGCCGAGTACGCGTCGACGGCGGCGCTCCGCGGCGTCCGCGTGATCATCGCCGGCGCGGGCATGGCGGCGGCCCTCCCCGGCGTCGTCGCCGCCTACACGGAGCTGCCGGTGATCGGCGTTCCGCTGACGTCGTCGAAGAGCGCGCTCGGCGGGCTCGACGCGGTGCTCTCGATCGTGCAGATGCCGCCCGGCGTCCCGGTCGCGTGCGTCTCCCTGAACGGGGCGAAGAACGCGGCCATCCTCGCCGCGAAGATCCTCGCCCAGGGCGGCTACCGGGCCCCCGAAGGACCCCCGACCGCGACCGCCTGACCCGGGTGCGGACTCCCAGGCTCACCGCCGCCCTCGTCGCCGTGCTCGCGCTCTGCCTCGCCGGGAGTGCGGACGGCGCCGTCCTCGCCGGCGACGCGCCCAGGCCCGCGATCGTGTGGAAGCCGATTCCGTTCGGCGCGAAGCGCAAGAGCCAGACCGCCGCGTACTCGAAGCGACACTACGGCGCTGCGCGCTGGAAGCTGACGCGGCCACGCGTGATCGTCGAGCACTACACCGGCTCGAACAGCTTCCAGTCGGCCTTCAACACGTTCGCGAGCAACGCCCGCGACGGGGAGCTACACGAGCTTCCCGGCGTCTGCGCCCACTTCGTGATCGACCGGGACGGGACGATCTACCAGCTCGTCTCGACGGCGATCCGTTGCCGGCACACGGTCGGCCTCAACTACACCTCGATCGGGATCGAGCACGTGGGAACGAGCGACGCGCAGATCCTCGCGAACCGGCGCCAGCTCGCCGCCTCGCTCGCGCTCACCGTCTGGCTGATGGACCGCCACGGGATCTCGCTCGGGAACGTGATCGGGCACAACGAGAACCGCGAGAGCCCCTACCACAACGAGCTCTACGCGTCGTGGCGCTGCCAGACGCACGGCGACTGGACGCACGAGGACATGGAGGTCTACCGGGCCAAGCTGAAGCGGCAG
>JBBILK010000551.1:0-2087 GCA_037444965.1 Actinomycetota bacterium
GGGTGAGCGTGAGCGTCTCCTCGAGTCCTTCCCGGAGCGAGCCGGCGGCGCCGGGATAGGTTCGATCGAGCTCGCGGGCGAGCGCCTTGAGCTGGTCGAGCGCCCGCCGGTGATCCTCGAGCGCCCAGGCTCGGCGCAGCCGCTGCTTGACCTGCGGCCGCTCGCGCTCGGGCAGGTGGTCGGTGACGTTGCGCTCCTTGTGTCGGACACATCTCTGCACGGGTGCGTCGCCGAAGACGGCGCGGATCGCCTTGCGCAGCGCCTTCGCTCCGTCGATGACGAAGAGGATGCCCTGCTCGGGGTCGAGGCCGCGCTCGACCAGGTCGGAGAGCAGCGCCGTCGCCACGGCGGCGTTCTCGGTCGAGCCTTCCCAGAGCCCGAGCGGGATCTTGACGCCCTCGGTCGTGATCCCGAGCGCGACCACGTTCGTCCGCTCGCCGAGGTCGATCCCGTCGATCATCATCACTGCCAGGCGGACGTCGTCGAGGCGGCGGCTCATCAGCTCCTGAAGCGCCGTCCGTGTCCGCTCGATGAAGGTGCGGGAGACCGACGACTTCGACGTCGACCGAGGTGACGTCCCCGAAACGCTGTAACTTCGTCTCGGCGTAGGCTCCGGCGAGCGATTTTACGCGGCGATCACCTCCTCGTCCTTGTGGCTGCGATCGTGTTCGGTGGTGATGCGTTCGATGAGTTGGCGGTCGAGGTCGTCGAAGCGGACGCGGTTGGCGCCGGCGATGACGAGGTCGAGCACCGCCCAGCAGAGGGAGAGGCAGCTCGTCTCGCCGGGGAAGCGGCCGATCACCTTCGTCCGGCGCTTGACCTCGCCGAGCGAGCGCTCGAGCAGGTTGGTGGAGCGCCAGACCCGTCGATGCTTGAGCGGATAGCGAAGGTGGACGGTCAGGGCTTCGAGATCGTCGGCGAGGCAGGCGGCTGCCGAGGCGTAGCCCTGGTCGGCGAGCTCGCCGACGAGCGCGCGCAGCCGCCGCTGCCCGTCCTCGGCCGAGTCGGCCTCGTCGAGGGCTTGCCAGTAGGCGACCTTGACCCGCTCGCGCTCTGTCTCGGGGAGCTTCGCGAGGAGGTTGCGGAGGCGGTGCACCGTACAGCGCTGACGGTCGGCCCCGGGCCAGAGCTGCTCGATCGCCTTCGCCAGGCCGGGTGCGCCGTCGGCGACGACGAGCAGCGGCGCCTTGAGGCCGCGGCGGGTGAGCGAGCGGCCGAGGCAGAGCCAGTCCTCCTCCGCCTCCCGCATCCCCAGGCAGACGGCGAGCAGCACCCGCTCGCCCTCTTCGGTGATCCCCCAGGCGCAGAGCACGCCCTCCTTCGCCCCGCAGGGCCGGACGGGCAGGTAGATCGCGTCGAGGAAGAGGCAGACCAGCCGCAGCCCGGAGAGGTCGCGCTCGCGGAACGCCTGGAAGCGCTCCTTCAGCTCCCGGCAGAGCCGGGAGGCGGTCGAGCGCGACACCTGCCCGAGCCCGGCCTCCTCGCAGAGCGACTCGACGTCGCGCATGGAGAGGCCGCGGACGAAGGCGCCGATCACCAGCGCCTTGAGCGGCTCGCTCGCCAGGAAGCGCTTGCGCCGGCGGAAGAGCTTGCTCGTGAACGGCGCGCAGGCGTCGCGCACCTGCGGCACCTCGACCACGACCTCGCCCTCGCCGGTCTTCAGCCTGCGCGGCCGGTAGCCGTTGCGCTTCCCCGGCACCGCCTCCGCCCGCCGCTCGTAGCGGGCACGGCCCAGCCAGTCGTCCACCTCCTCCTCGACCGCACGCTGCAACACCAGCCGCACCCCCAGCCGTCCGAGCTCGCTCGCCACCTCCAGGGGGTGCACGTCGACGCGCTCGCCGGCCAGCAGCGCCTCGATCTCGTTCTCGATCTCCACCGAGGGCAGTAGATTCCTTCTCACGGCGTAGGACCTCCTTCGTTGTCTTCGATGACACGACGACTACAAGGAGCCTACGCCGCCCTCCTCACGGAGCCGCCGAAGTTACAGCAGTTGGGAGACGCGACCCGACCGAGCCTGCCGCTCGACCTCGGCGCCGACCGGCTCCTGCGTGCGGCGGTAGCGGCGGGTCGAGACGCCGGCGAGCATC
>JBBILK010000552.1:0-1772 GCA_037444965.1 Actinomycetota bacterium
GGGTCGGAGGCCGCGGCGACGACGCGAGCGATCCCGGCCGCGATCACCGCGTCCGCGCAGGGCGGCGTGCGGCCCTGGTGCGCACACGGCTCGAGCGTGACGTACAGTGTCGCGCCCCCGGCACGCTCGCCCGCCTGCTCGAGCGCGACGATCTCGGCGTGCGGACCGCCGGGACGTGCGTGCCACCCCTCGCCGGCGACCGCCCCGTCCCGGACGACGACCGCGCCGACGATCGGGTTCGGGGAGGTCGTCCCGCGGCCACGCTCGGCGAGCTCGAGCGCCCGGACCAGGTGCTCGCGGTCAGGCGAGCGCATCGGCGAGCCCGGCGTAGGCGCCCGCGACGTCGTCCGAGCCGAAGATCGCGCTGCCGGCGACGATGAGGTCGGCGCCGGCCTCGCGCACGGCGCGGATGTTGCCGTCGCGCAGTCCGCCGTCCACCTGGACGAGCGCGCGGCCGCCGACGAGCTCGCGCAGCCGGCGAATGCGGTCGAGCGACTCGGGGAGGAACGCCTGCCCCGAGTAGCCCGGGTGCACGCTCATACAGAGAGCGAGCTCGATCCCGCTCGCGAGCACCGCCTCCGCCGCCTCCTCGACCGGCGTATCCGGGTTGAAGGCGAGGCCGACACCGAGGCCGAGCGACCGCGCCAGCGCGGCCGCCTTCGGCAGGTCGGAGCAGACCTCGAGGTGGAAGGTGACGCTGTCTCCCCCCGCCTCGCGGATCTGCTGGAAATGCGACTCGGGCTCGCCGACCATCAGGTGGCAGTCGAGCCGGCCGCCGGCGTCGTGAACGACGGGCGCGATCGACCGGACGACCACGGGCCCGATCGTGACCGGCGGGATGAAGCGCCCGTCGCCGACGTCGACGTGGAAGATCCGGGCACCGGCGGCGAGCAGCGCCTCGATCTGGTCGCCGAGCCGCAGGAAGTCGGCCGCGTACAGGGACGGCTCGATCTCGACACCGCGGATCCAGTCCTTCCACGCCATGCCGGCAATCCTAGTGGCGGCTAGTCGCGGCGGAGCCGGGCCACGAAGAAGCCCGCCGTCCGGTCGCGGTGCGGCAGCGTCAGGAGGAACTCCGGTCGCCGCGGGTGGCGATAGCGGGGCCACTCGGCACCGAGGTCGTCGGCTGGCAGCCCGAGGGCGTCGACGACGCGCTCGTTCTCGTCCGCGTTGATCGTGCAGACGGCGTACGTGAGCGTCCCGCCCGGCTTCACGCGCTCCGCCGCGGCGCGGAGCAGATCGAGCTGGAGCGCGGGCAGCGGCTCGGCCCGCCAGCGCAGGTCCGGCCGCGCCGCGAGGGTGCCGAGGCCCGAGCAGGGCGCGTCCACGAGAGCCCGGTCGAAGTCCGTGAGCTCCGGCGGCAGCGCGAGACCGTCCGCCTGGACGACCCTGACGTTCGCCGCACGCAGCCGCCGGACGGTCTCCTCGAGCTCCCGCGCTCGCCCTCCGTGCAGCTCGACCGCGGTCACTTCGCCCTCGAGCTGGGTCGCCTTTCCTCCCGGAGCCGCGCAGACGTCGAGCACGCGCTCGCCGGGGCGCGAGCCGGCCGCGAGACCGGCGAGCTGCGAGCCGCGGCTCTGGGGCCAGACGAGCCCCCGCTCGAGCCAGCCCGCCGGGATCCGCTCGACGACGAGCGCGTCGGGAAGATCGGGATCCCGCACGCCGGCGAGCGCCCCCGGATCGTGCAGCAGGCGGCGATTGATCCGGACGGCCGTCTCGGCCGGCTCGTTCTGGGCCCGCATCAGCGCGACCGCCTGGTCGGAACCGAGGTC
>JBBILK010000552.1:1801-2086 GCA_037444965.1 Actinomycetota bacterium
GATAGGAGTGCTTCAGGGCCGCCTCCTCCGGCGTTCGCTCGGGGAGCGCGTCGAGCAGCTCGCGGAGGCCGGCGGCGAGCCGCCGCAGCACCGCGTTCGCGTACGGCACGGCCCGCTCGAGGCCGGCGCGGCGCACCAGCTCGACCGATTCGTCGACGGCCGCGTGCGCGGGAATGGACTGTGTGAACCCGAGCTGGTAGGCGCCGAGGCACAGCGCCGCCCGGACGGGCGGGTCGAGCTTCGCGACCGGCCGCCTCCCGAGCGTCTCGAGCGCGTGGTCGAGCG
>JBBILK010000553.1:0-2085 GCA_037444965.1 Actinomycetota bacterium
GCCCGCCATCGCCGAGCAGCTCGAGCTGTTCGCGTCGGAGCCGGGGCCGGGGCCGGCCGTCGTCTTCGAGCTTCCACCCCTGAAGCCGCTCCCGGAGCTGCCGCCTCGCCGCGTGCGCCGGCTCTCCTACAGCGCGCTCGCGCTCTACGAGCGCTGTCCCTATCGCTTCTTCGGGGAGCGCCTGGCTGGGCTCTCGCCGGACGACCGCCGCGGCCGCGGCGAGCCGGGCGCGGGGCTCACCGGGGCGGAGATCGGGGACGCCGTGCACGCGTTCCTCGAGCGCGACGTCGACGGCACCGCTGCGGCCTCGCTCCTGCGCGAGCGCTACCCGGCCGCGGCCGAGGAGGACGCCCGGCGTGTCGGGGAGCTCGTCGACGCCTGGCGGCGCTCGCCGCTCGCCGTCCGCGTGGTGGCGCTCGACGGCGTCAAGCGCGAGCAGCCGTTCGCGTTCGAGCACGACGGCGTGCTGCTCCACGGCCGCTTCGACCTCTACCGCTCGGACGGCTCCGCGGCGCTCGTCGTCGACTACAAGACGAACCGGCTCGAGGGAGTGTCCCCCCGCGAGGTCGTCGAGGCAGAGTACCGGCTGCAGCGGCTCGTCTACGCGCTCGCCGCGTTGCGCACGGGGGTCTCGGAGGTCGAGGTGGCGCACGTCTTCCTCGAGCGGCCCGACGAGGTCGTCGCCCAGGTGGTGGCGAGCCGGGAGCGCGCAGAGCTCGAGGCCGAGCTCTCCGCGGCGATTGCCCGCATCCAGGCCGGCTCCTTCCCGCCGACCCCCGGGGAGCTCGTCTGCGGGGACTGCCCGCTGCTCGATCGTGTCTGCTCCGGGCCACGCCTGCCGGTCGTGCCGGCAGGCGATCCGGGCCGGGTGCGTGCGCCGACGGCCGCGTCCGCCGCCTGATGGCTCGCAGCTACGTCCGCGAGGCTCGCCGGCGGGTGGGTGCCCGCAGGCAGCGGATCGGGCCGATCATCGAGCGTCTCCGCGCCGAGCACCCCGATGCGGCGATCGCGCTCGAGTTCGGCTCCGACGTCGAGCTGCTCGTCTCCGTGATGCTCTCGGCGCAGACGACGGACGTGACCGTGAATCGCGTCACCGAGACGCTGTTTCGCAAGTACCGCCGGCCCGAGGACTACCTCGCCGTCCCGCTCGAGGAGCTGGAGCGAGACATCAGGCCGACGGGGACGTACCGGCAGAAGGCGAGAAACCTGCGCGGGGCGATGCGGGCGCTGATCGAAGAGCACGACGGCCGGGTTCCGCAGTCGATCGAGGAGCTGACGAGGCTGCCCGGGGTCGGGCGCAAGACGGCCAACGTCGTCGCCGCCGAGCGGGGGGCGACCCAGGGGATCGTCGTCGACACGCACGTGCGAAGGCTCTCCCAGCGCCTTGGGCTGACTCGCCACGACGATCCGGGCAAGATCGAGCGCGATCTGCAACGCCTCGTCCCCCGCGGCGACTGGCGTCTCTTTCCCCACCTCCTGATCTGGCACGGACGGCGCGTCTGCGCTGCGCGCTCGCCCCGTTGCGAGGACTGCGCGCTCGCGGATCTCTGTCCTGCGAGCCGGCTCGAACCCGGCACGCTCTCGTCACGCACGTCGTGACACGCGCGAACGCTCGAGGGGTACGCTCGCGGGGTGCGCTCCTGCGATCTCGCCGTCTACGCCGACGCGCTCGCTGCCGAGGCGGCGGCGCTCGCTGCGCGCCTCGAGCGGGTGCGACAGCGGCTGCGCCAGGCGGCGATCGAACGCGAGGCCCGGGTGGCGCTGCCGGCCGACGTCGCCTCGCGCCTCGAAACGCTCGGCCTCCTCGGGCGCGGGGTGGGGCCGGCCGAGGTCGAGGAGATCGCCGAGCTGCAGGCGTCGCTGGCCGCCGTCGAGGTGCTCCAGGCCTGGGTCGAGCGCGAGCTCTACGAGGCTCGCGACGGCTGGACCACGCTCGCGGGCAGCTCGCCGGCATCGAGGGCCGCGAGATAGCGCTCCGCGTCGAGCGCGGCCATGCAGCCCGAGCCGGCGGCCGTGATCGCCTGCCGGTAGACGTGATCCTGGACGTCCCCGGCGGCGAGCACCCCGGCGACGCTCGTCTCCGAC
>JBBILK010000554.1:0-1823 GCA_037444965.1 Actinomycetota bacterium
CAGCACCGGAGCGGCCTCGGCCACGCGCCGTCCGGCGAGCACGACCTCGTCGCCGGCGACGATGCGGGCGACGAAGGCGAACGCGAAGGCGAAGGTGAGCGACAGGATCGCGACACCCGGCACCCAGTGCACGGCGCTCGCCGCCAGGAAGGCGAGCGCCTCGACGGCGCCGAGACCGATGAACGGCCATGGCCGCGCGCCGAACAGCCGGACGGCGGACGCCAGCACCTCGCCGAGGCGGAGCGGACGATCGAGCTCGGACGAGGCGGGAGTCGCCACTCGCTCAGGCCGCGGCGGGCTGGGCGGCCGGCGCCCGCTCGAAGGCGAGCACGCCGTCGCGCTCGTCCACGAGCACCGTGTCGCCCTCGCCGAACCGGCCCTGGAGCAGCTCCATCGCCAGGGGATTCTCCACGAGGCGCTGGAGGGCGCGCTTCAGCGGCCGCGCGCCGTACGCCGGGTCCCAGCCCGCCTCGGCGAGGTGCTCCTTCGCCGCCGGAGTCAGCTCGAGCGAAACGCCCCGGCCCGCGAGCCGCTCGCGCAGCCGCGCGAGCTGCAGCTCCACGATCTCGGCGAGCTGCTCGCGGGTGAGGGAGTGGAAGACGACGATCTCGTCGATCCGGTTCAGGAACTCGGGCCGGAAGCGCTCGCGCATCTCCTCGGTGGAGCGAACGTTCGAGGTCATGATCACGACCGTGTTGCGGAAGTCCACGGTGCGGCCGTGCCCGTCGGTCAGGCGACCGTCGTCGAGGATCTGCAGCAGGACGTCGAAGACCTCGTGGTGCGCCTTCTCGATCTCGTCGAGGAGCACGACGGAGTAGGGGCGGCGCCGGACCGCCTCCGTGAGCTGGCCGCCCTCCTCGTAGCCGACGTAGCCGGGAGGAGCGCCGACCAGCCTGGCGACGGTGTGCCGCTCCTGGTACTCGGACATGTCGAGCCGCACCATCGCCCGCTCGTCGTCGAACATGAACTCCGCGAGCGCCTTCGCGAGCTCCGTCTTGCCGACGCCGGTCGGTCCGAGGAACACGAACGAGCCGATCGGCCGGTTCGGGTCCTGGAGCCCCGTGCGGGCGCGCCGGAGCGCGTTCGCGACGGCGGCGATCGCCTCCTCCTGCCCGATCACCCGCTGGTGGAGCCGCTCCTCCATGTGGATCAGCTTCTGCGTCTCGCCCTCGAGCAGGCGCGAGACGGGGATCCGCGTCCAGCGCGACACCACCTCGGCCACGTCGTCCTCGTCGACCTCCTCCTTCACCAGCAGATCGGTCTGCGGCCGCTCCGCGAGAATCCGCTCGAGCTCGGGGATCTCCCCGTAGCGAATCTCCGCGACCCGCTGCAGGTTGCCCTCGCGCTCGGCGCGCTCGGCCTCCATGCGCAGGTCGTCGATGCGGCGCGTGGCCTCCTTGATCTGGTCGAGGACGCGTTTCTCCTCGGCCCAGCGTGCGGCGAGCTCGTTCCGGCGCTCCTTCGCCTCGGCGAGCTCACGCTCGAGCGGCTCGCGCACCTCGGGGCTCTCCTTCCCCATCGCCGCGAGCTCGATCTCGAGCTGGCGGACCCGCCGCTCGGCCTCGTCGAGCGGGAGCGGCGAGGAGTCGATCTGCATCCGCAGCCGCGAGGCGGCCTCGTCGACGAGGTCGATCGCCTTGTCCGGGAGGAAGCGATCCGAGATGTAGCGATCCGAGAGAACGGCCGCGGCGACGAGGGCAGCGTCACGGATCCGTACCCCGTGGTGTGCCTCGTAGCGCTCCTTGAGCCCGCGCAGGATCGCGATCGTGTCGGCTGCGGACGGCTCGCCGACCGTCACCGGCTGGAAGCGCCGCTCGAGGGCC
>JBBILK010000554.1:1834-2078 GCA_037444965.1 Actinomycetota bacterium
GACGTGTCCCCGGTACTCGTCGAGCGTCGTCGCGCCGACCGCGCGGAGCTCGCCGCGGGCGAGCATCGGCTTCAGCATGTTCGCCGCGTCCACCGCACCCTCGGCCGCGCCGGCGCCGACGATCGTGTGCAGCTCGTCGATGAAGAGGATGATCTCCCCCTCCGCTCCCTGGATCTCCTGCAGGACGGCCTTCAGGCGCTCCTCGAACTCGCCGCGGTACTTCGAGCCGGCGAGGAGCGCGCCG
>JBBILK010000555.1:0-2068 GCA_037444965.1 Actinomycetota bacterium
AAGCCGCGCGGCCTCGTCCTCTTCACCGGCCCGACCGGATCGGGCAAGTCGACGACGCTCGCTGCACTGATCGACCGGATCAACGCCACGCGCTCGGATCACATCATCACGATCGAGGATCCGATCGAGTTCCTGCACTTCCACAAGAAGTGCATCGTCAACCAGCGCGAGATCGGTCCCGACGCGACGGGTTTCGCCGATGCGCTCCGCGGCGCGCTCCGTCAGGACCCGGACGTGATCCTGCTCGGCGAGATGCGCGACCTCGAGACCATCGCGACCGCCTTGACCGCGGCCGAGACGGGCCACCTCGTCTTTGCGACCGTACACACGCAGGACGCACCCTCCGCCGTCGACCGCATCATCGACGTGTTCCCCGCCGCCCAGCAGGGGCAGGTGCGCGTCCAGGTAGCGGCCACGCTTCAGGGAGTCGTCACGCAGAACCTGCTCCCGACCGCCGACGGTCGCGGGCGCGTTCCCGCCTGCGAGATCCTGATCCCCGACGACGCGGTCCGGAACCTCATCCGCCAGGGGAAGATCGAGCAGGTCTACTCGGTCATGCAGACCGGCTCGGGTAAGGGCATGCAGACGATGGAGCAGTCCCTCGTCGATCTGGTCATCCAGGGTCTCGTCACGACCGACGTCGCGCTCTCGCGCTCGAGCCGGCCCCAGCAGCTGATGGAGCTGATCCAGCGTGGGCGAACCCCGGGAATGGTCGTGTCCCCGCTCCAGGTCAAGCTCAGGACGGCGGGGTCGTAGGGAGGAACGGTGGCACGCGAAGTCGTCGGACTGAAGGTGGGAGCATCGCGGCTGGCGGCCGCGCGGGTCGTCGTCAACGGCGCACCCAAGCTCATCCAGGTCGCCGCGGCCCCGCTCCGAGCCGGGATCGTCTCGGGCGGTGAGGTGCGCGATCCGGAGGCGCTCGCCGGAGCGCTGAAGAGCTTCTTCAAGGAGACCGGCCTTCCCGAGCGCGCGGTCCGCGTCGGTGTCGCGAGCAACCGCGTCGGCGTCCGCACGATCGAGCTCTCGGGGATCAACGACCCGAAGCAGCTCGCGAACGCGGTGCGGTTCCGTGCGCAGGAGGCGTTGCCGATCCCGCTGAACGAAGCTGTCCTCGACTACCAGGTCCTCTCGGAGTCGACCGACGAGGAAGGCGGACGTGTTCGCAAGGTTCTCTTCGTGGTCGCCTACCGCGACCTGATCGACGGCTATGCGAGCGCGTTCCGGCAGGCCGGAATCCGGCTCCTCGGGATCGACCTCGAGGCATTCGCGCTCCTCCGCGCCCTCACTCCGTTTCGCCAGATCGATCCCGGCGCCGAGCCCACCGCGCTCGTTGCCGTCAGCATCGGCTCCGAGCGCTCGACGCTCGGTGTCTCCGACGGGTTCAGCTGCGAGTTCACGCGGGTCATCGACTGGGGCGGCGGCGACTTGACCGCTGCGATCGCGACCGAGCTCGGCGTCGAGCCCGAGGAAGCCGAGCGCATCAAGCTCGCCTTCAGGTTCGACGGCGAAGCGCCCCAGGGCCTGACGGAGGAACAGTCGGGACGCCTGCGCGACGCCGTCTCCGCCGCGCTCCGTGCATTCGCGCGCGAGCTCGTCTCGTCGCTGCAGTTCTACCAGAGTCAGACCGGTTCGCTTGCGCTGCGCGAGATCGCGCTCGCCGGCGGCACCGCGCAGCTCCCAGGTCTCGCCGAGGCGCTCCAGCAGATGGTGTCGGTGTCGGTGCGCGTGGGCGACCCGACGGTCAACCTCGGCCTCTCGAAGAAGGTGAAGGGCGGCGATCCGGATCCCTCGCTCGCCGTGCCGATCGGACTCGGAATGGGCGCGTAGTGGACTGGAAGAAGGAATACCGGGTCTCCGACCTGTTCCGGCGCGAGAAGGCCGGAAAGGAACCCGAGCCCGGGCCGGCGGCGGACGCTCCTCGCGAGCCGGAGCCGGGCGTCGTCGTCCGGCAAGGCCAAGACGGCCCGCGCGTGCCCCTCGGTGAGCTCACCGCGCGCGAGCATCCAGAGCACGGGCTCGGGTAGCTCGAGCAGACGGTGTCGCACCGTATCTCGATCGAGCGGCGCGA
>JBBILK010000556.1:0-2057 GCA_037444965.1 Actinomycetota bacterium
CGTGAAGCGGCTGCGGCCGGAGATCGCGGTAATCGGGGTCGAGCCGCGGGACGCCGACGCGATGCACCGCTCGCTCCGCGCCGGGCGGCGCGTGACGCTCTCCCACGTCGGCCTGTTCGCCGACGGCGTCGCCGTGAAGCAGGTCGGGCGCGAGACGTTCCGGCTCGCCAGGCAGTACGTCGACGACGTGATCCTCGTGGACACGGACGAGATCTGCGCCGCGATCAAGGACGTCTTCGAGGACACGCGCTCGATCGCCGAGCCCTCCGGCGCGCTGGCGGTGGCGGGGGCGAAACGCTATGCCGGCGAGCACGGCGCCGCGGAGCAGACGCTGGTCGCGATCCTGTCCGGCGCGAACACGAACTTCGACCGGCTGCGGTTCATCGCCGAGCGGGCGGAGCTCGGCGAGCAGCGCGAAGCGGTCTTCGCGGCGACGATCCCGGAGCGCCCGGGGAGCTTCAAGGCCTTCTGCCGCCTGATCGGCAAGCGCAACGTGACCGAGTTCAACTACCGCTACGCCGACCCGCAAGCGGCGCACGTGTTCGTCGGCGTCGAGGTGCGAAGCCGGGCCGAGGCCGAGAAGCTCCTCGCCGAGCTCGAGCGGCACGGCATCCCGACGCTCGACCTCTCCGACAACGAGATGGCGAAGCTCCACATCAGGCATCTGGTCGGCGGCCGCGCGCCGCACGCCGAGCACGAGCTGCTCTACAGGTTCGAGTTCCCGGAACGCCCGGGCGCGCTGATGCGCTTCCTGAACTCGATGGGGCAGAGCTGGAACATCAGCCTCTTCCACTACCGCAACCACGGCGCCGACTACGGGCGGGTGCTCGCCGGGATCCAGGTGCCGCCGGGCGAGGCGAAGGCGTTCCAGGTCTTCCTCGACCGGCTCGGCTACGAGTACGCGGACGAGACGCGGAACCCCGCCTACGCGCTCTTCCTCTCGTAGATGGCATTCAGCCTTGCGACCCGTCGCCGGCTGACGCTCGCGGCGACGATCCTCGGCTCGTCGCTCGCCTTCATCGACGCGAGCGTCGTGGTCGTCGCCCTGCCGCGGATCGAGGAGGACCTCGGGACGGGTCTCTCGGGCCAGCAGTGGATCTACCTCTCCTACTCGCTCACGCTGGCCGCCCTCTACCTCGTCGCCGGAGCGGTCGGCGACCGGCGCGGCCGCCGTCCCACGTTCGTGTGGGGCGTCCTCGGCTTCGCGGCCGCCTCCGCGCTCGCGGGGCTTGCTCCGAACGAGAGCGTCCTGATCGGCGCACGCGCCCTCCAGGGCGTGGGCGCGGCGTTCCTGACGACGAACAGCCTCGCGCTGCTGCGGGCGACATTCGGTGCCGAGTCCGGGCGCGCGATCGGTCTCTGGACGTCCCTGACCGGCGTCGCGCTGATCGCGGGCCCCCCTGTCGGCGGCGCGCTCGTCGAGTGGGCCTCGTGGCGGTGGATCTTCTTCCTGAACCTCCCGCTGGCAGTCGCCACGATCGCGCTGGCCCGGCTCGGACGGTGCCCGGAGCAGATGAAGCCGCGCACCGAACGCCTGGACCTCGCCGGCGCCGCGACGGCGGCGATCGGCTTCGGGTCGCTCACGTACGCGATCGTCGAGGGGGCGGGTCGCGGCTTCGGAGGCTACTGGTGGGCCTTTGCGCTCGCAGCCGTCTCGCTCTGCGCCTTCGTCGTCGTCGAGCGCCGGGTTGACCAGCCGCTCCTTCCTCTCTCCCTCTTCCGGCGCCGGAACTTCGCCGCAGCCAACCTCGAGACCTTCCTCGTCTACGCAGCGCTGGGAGGCGTCTTCGTCTACCTGACCCTCTACCTCCAGTTCCTCGGCTTCACGCCGTTCGAGGCCGGCCTCGCCAACCTCCCGACCAGCATCGTCATGATCCTGCTCGCCGCCCGCTTCGGACGCCTTGCCGATCGGCACGGACCGCGGCGCTACCTCACGGCGGGTCCCCTCCTCCTCGGGGCAGGGGCGCTCCTCTTCGTGCCGATCTCCGACACGAGCGGCTTCTGGCGTTTCGGCGTCGCGGGCCTCGCGCTCTTCTCGCTCGGCCTCGCCGTGCTCG
>JBBILK010000557.1:0-2052 GCA_037444965.1 Actinomycetota bacterium
GAGAGGCCGCGCTGTCCCTGCCGGTCGGGAGCCTTGACGACGCACGGGTAGCCCAGAGCGTCGGCCGCGGCGGCCGCCTCCTCGAGCGAGCCGCAGAGCACGTGGCGCGGCTGCGGAACGCCCTCGGCGGCGAACCGCTCGCGCTGGCGCAGCTTCGACGTGCAGGCGGCTGCGGTCTCGGGGTCGAGCGGGTGCGGGATGCCGAGGCGGGACGCGATCCGGGCAGCGATCGCGACCGGCCAGTCGATGCCCGGTGCGATCACCCCGTCCACGAGCTCCGCCCGTGCCAGCCGGTCGAGGCTCTCCTCGTCCTCGGCCGAGACGAGCGCCCGCCGGTCCGCGTACCCGAAGCCCGGCGCGCCTGGATCGCGGTCGCAGGCGATCACGAAGAGGCCGCGCTCCCGCGCGGCCACGAGCAGCCCGAGCTGCGCCGGCCCGGCGCCTAGGACGAGGAGACGTCTGCGGTCGCTCGGGATCGGAGGATCGACTCCCACCAGGTCCGGTTTTCGACGTACCAGGCGATCGTGCGCTCGAGCCCCTGCTCGAACGACGTTCTCGCGCGCCAGCCGAGCAGTCGCGCCGCCTTCTCCGTCGAGCCGATGTGGCGGTCGACCTGGCCGGGACGGTCGTCCAGGTGGATCTTCAGCGAGGCGGGCTTGCCGAGCCCCTCCAGCACGAGGTCGGCGATCTCGGCGACCGGGATGTCGACCCCGGTCGCGACGTTCACCACCTCGCCGGCAACGGCGCCGAGGTCCGCGACGATCACGCTCTCGATCGCCTCGGTGTCGTCGTCGACGTACAGCCAGTCGCGGCTCGCCTGTCCCGAGCCGTGAATCGTCAGCGGCTCGTCCTGCAGCGCCTGGGTGACGAACCGCGGGATCACCTTCTCGGGATGCTGGTACGGCCCGTAGTTGTTGAACGGCCGGACGATCACGATCGGCAGACCGTACGTGACGAAGTACGAGTAGGCGAGCCGGTCGGCGCCGGCCTTCGTCGCCGCGTACGGGCTGCGCGGGTTGAGCGGGTGCTCCTCGTCCATCGGATCGGCGACGGCGGTCCCGTACACCTCGCTCGACGAGATCAGGATGAAGCGCTCGACCGGCGTCTCGCGGATCGCGTCGAGCAGGATCTGCGTCCCCTCGACGTTCGTCGTCACGAACTCCGAGCCGCCTTCGAGAATCGACTTCTCGACGTGCGACTCGGCCGCCGCGTTCACGATCACGTCGACCTCGGCGACGACGTCGCGCACGAGCTCGTGGTCGCGGATGTCGCCGTGGACGAACGAGAGCCGCCCGTGGTCGATCACGTCGGCGAGGTTCTCGATGTTCCCCGCATAGGTGAGCGCATCGAGCGAGACGACCTCGTACGGCGTGTTCGCGAGCAGGTGGCGGATGAAGCTGGAGGGGATGAACCCGCAGCCCCCGGTGACGAGGACTCGCTTGCGAGTCATGGCAACTCCCGCTCCACCGTGTACAGCGGCCGGCCCTCCACGTCTCGCTGGATCCGGCCCAGGTACTCGCCGACGAGGGCGAGGATGAAGCCCTGCAGGCCGAGGACGCCGAGCACGAGGCCGGCGAGGAAGAGGAGCCCGGGGAAGTCTCCGTGGAGGCTCCACGCGACGAGGCCCCAGACCACGACGGCGACGGCCGCGAGCGAGCAGACGGCGCCGACCACGCTTCCCGCCCACTGGATCGGCCGGGGCCAGAAGCCGGCAAGCACGTGGAGCGCGAGCCGCGTCAGCCGCAGCGGCGTGTAGCGCGACCGGTCTCCGCGGGCGCGGTGCTCCAGGTCGACCTCGGTGACGCTCGCACCGGTGGAGAGCACCAGCGCCTTCGTGAACTTCTGCTTTCCGATCGCGGGCAGCACGGGAACGAGCGCGTCGCGACGGTAGGCGTTGAACGCGCAGCCGAAGTCGGAGATGTCGGCCCCGGTGAAGCGGCGGAGCATGCCGTTGACGAGGCGAGACGGGAGCGTCCGGCCCCACGAGTCGGCACGCCCGCGCCGGCGGCCGCTCGCCACGTCCGAGCCCGCGTCGACGGCGGCGATCAGGCT
>JBBILK010000558.1:0-2040 GCA_037444965.1 Actinomycetota bacterium
AGTCGCCCATCGGCCGCACCCCGCGCTCGAACCCGGCGACCTATACGGGACTCTTTACGCCGATCCGCGAGCTGTTCGCCGCCGTGCCGCAGGCGCGCGAGCGCGGCTACAGCCCGGGGCGGTTCTCGTTCAACGTCCGCGGCGGCCGCTGCGAGACCTGCAAGGGCGACGGGACGATCAAGATCGAGATGCACTTTCTCCCGGACGTGTACGTCTCGTGCGAGACGTGCCACGGGAAGCGCTACAACCGCGAGACCCTCGACGTGCGCTTCAAGGGCAAGAACATCGCGGACGTGCTCGACATGTCGGTCGAGGAGGCGCTCCAGTTCTTCGCCAAGATCCCGAAGCTACGGCGGAAGCTGCAGACGCTCCACGACGTCGGGCTCGACTACATCAAGCTCGGGCAGCCGGCGACGACGCTCTCGGGCGGCGAGGCGCAGCGGGTGAAGCTGTCCTCGGAGCTGTCGAAGGTGGCGACCGGCCGGACGCTCTACATCCTGGACGAGCCGACGACGGGGCTGCACTTCGCGGACATCGAGAAGCTGCTCGAGGTCTTGCAGCGGCTCGTCGACGCGGGCAACACGGTGCTCGTGATCGAGCACAACCTGGACGTGATCAAGCAGGCGGACTGGATCGTCGACCTCGGCCCCGAGGGGGGCGACGAGGGCGGCGAGGTCGTCGCCTGCGGCACCCCCGAAGACGTCGCGCGGGTCGAGGACAGCTTCACCGGGCAGTTCCTCCGCGCCGTCCTTCCCGGCGTCGCCGCGGCCGCATAGGTGGCGGGAATGCCCGATCCGGTTCACATCTTCTGGGACAGCTCCAACATCTTCATCGAGGCGAAGCGCGCAGCAGTGCGCCGCGAGGGTGCGTACGCCCAGGCTGCTCTCCGGATCCCGTTCGACGCGCTGTACAAGCTCGCCAGCGCGGGGCGAGACGTCGTCAGGGCCTTCTGCGTCGGCTCGATTCCGCGGGAGCTCGCAGGCGTTTGGGGTAGTCGGCGGCTCCCTTGACGCCGCCAGGTGGGGCGCCGTAGGCTTGGGCGCCCGTGACGCCGGCACTGCTCGCGTCCAGTGTCCTCGCCGTCGTGTTCGCCACGGCCGGGTTGGCGAAGCTCGCCGACCTCGACGGCTCGCGGCGCGCCGTGGCCGGGTTCGGCGTGCCGAACGGGCTCGCCCGCCTGCTCGGGACGTTCCTGCCTCTCGTCGAGCTCGCGGTCGCGGGAGCGCTCCTGCCGCACGGCTACGCGCACGTCGGAGCGCTGGCGGCGCTCGCGCTCCTGCTCGGGTTCAGCGCTGCGATCGCGGCCAACCTCGTGCGCGGGAGGGCTCCCGAGTGCCGGTGCTTCGGCCAAGTCCACTCCGCGCCGGTGAGCTGGTCTGCAGTCGGCCGCAATCTCGCGCTCGCCGCCCCCGCGGCGACCCTCGCCGTCGCCGCCCCGGCACGCCTCGACCCGCCCGGGATCGCTGCGACCGCGGGCGCGATCTGCGCCCTCGCCCTCCTCATCGTTGTTCGCGGGACTCGCCGTCACGCGGCCGGGGAGACCGCCGAGCCGGCCGGGCTCCCCGTCGGCAGCCAGGCACCGGAGTTCGAGCTCCCGTCGCTGAGCGGCGGCGTGGTGACGCTCCACAGCCTCCTCGAGAGGGGGCGCCCGCTGCTGCTCGTGTTCGCCGACGTAGCCTGCGGGCCCTGCCAGGCCCTCGCGCCCGAGGTCGCGGCCTGGCAAGCCGGCGAGCTCGATGTCACCGTCGCCGTGCTCGAGCGAGGCGCCCGCCCGACCGGGGGGGCCGACGAGCATGGGCGCCCGCTCGTGCTCAGCCTGCCCGACGGTCGCGTCGCGCAGGCCTACGGGGTCGAGGGGACCCCGAGCGCAGTCCTCGTGGATCGCGAGGGGCGCATCGCGAGCCCTGTCGCTCCGGGCGCCGCCGCCATCCGCGCGCTCGTCGCCGGGGAGCCCAGCCGGGCTCCCGCGCCAACGGGCCGTTCGCTGACCCGGCTCGAGTTCGTCGCGAGGCTCGCCTCGCTCGGCGTCGTCCTCGCCGC
>JBBILK010000559.1:0-2031 GCA_037444965.1 Actinomycetota bacterium
CGTACCTCGTGAAGAGCATCGAGCAGCCGGCCGGTGAAGGGGAGGCGCCCGTGGTCCTGCGGACGTTCGCGCCGAAGCCGCCCCGCGACCTCGGGCTGAACCCGGGCTACGTCGAGATCATCCAGCAGGCGCTCTTCGACGCCACGCACGACGCGAACTACGGCACCTCGTACGGCGTCTTCGGCTTCTACGACGTGCCGATCGCGGGCAAGACGGGCACCGCCGAGAAGTACGTAACCCTGCCGAAGGGCTACCTCGGGCTCGAGAAGCCGTTCTCGCGCCTGATGGACCAGTCCTGGTGGTGCGGCTGGGGCCCGTACGGCGCGGACACGTGGGAGGGCAAGCCGCCGCTCGTCGTCTGCGCGCTCGTCGAGAACGGCGGCCACGGCGGCGAGGTCGCGGCGCCGGTCGCGCTGAAGGTATTCGAGGAGTACTTCGGCGTCCCGGCGCCCGAGGTGATCTTCAGGGAGTCCGACTGACGACATGAGAGCGACCGTCTGATGGCCGTCGAGCCGGGAGCCTGGCAACTCCGGTCGCGTCCGCGCGGGCGGCATCTCGGCGCGGACGTCGGCGAGTTCCTGCGAAACGTCGACTACCTGCTGCTCGCTTCCGTCGCGGGCATCGTCGGCTACGGGCTCTGGATCGTGAGCACGGTGACGCGCGACGACGTCGCCGACGACCCCGGCTACTTCCTGTTCCGGCAGACGATCTACGTCGCGGTCGGGGCCGTCGCGCTCGTCGCCATGGCGGCGATCAACCCCGACCTGTGGCGCCGCCACCGCGTCCTGCTCTACGGGGTGATGCTCGCCCTGATGATCGTCGTGTTCGTCGTCGGTCCGTCGGTGCGCGGCTCGCGCCGGTGGATCGACCTCGGCTTCTTCCGGCTCCAGCCGTCCGAGCTGGGGAAGATCGTGCTCGTCGTCGTCCTCGCCGGTTTCCTCGCCGATCGCGCCAGGCGCCTCGGCGAGGGCGGCCCCGTTCTCGGGGCGATCACCCTCGCCGTCCCCCCGATCATGCTCGTCTTCTTCGAGCCGGATTTCGGTACCGCTCTGATCCTCTGCGTCGCGGTCGTGGCGACGCTCTTCTTCGCCGGCGTGCGCTGGCTGTACCTCGCGGCGCTCGGACTGGCCGGAGCAGGCGTCGCGGTCTCCGTGCTCTGGGCCTTGCCTTCGGCCGGCTTCCAGATCCTGAAGCCCTACCAGGTCGACCGGCTCGTCGGCTTCCTCGACCCCGACGCCGACCCGAGCGGGACGACCTACAACATCATCCAGTCGATGACGGCCGTCGGCTCGGGCGGCCTGGACGGGCGCGGGGTCGCCGGCGCCACCCAGACGAAGCTCAACTACCTGCCCGAGCACGCGACGGACTTCATCTTCGCCTCCCTGGCCGAGCAGCGGGGCTTTCTCGGCGCCTCGATCCTGCTCTTGCTCTACGCGCTGATCGTGTGGCGCGGGATCAAGATCATCGCCGTTGCCTCGAGCCTCTACGCTGCGACCGTTGCCGGAGCGCTCGTCACCGCGCTGCTCTTCCAGATCGTGCTCAACATCGGCATGACGGTCGGAATCGCTCCCATCACGGGGATCCCGCTGCCGTTCGTGAGCTACGGCGGGAGCTCGATGATCACGTCGCTCGCGATGATCGGCCTCCTCGAGGCGATCCACGTCCGCGGGCGGCTCGCAGGTCGGCGATGAGCGTGAGCCCCGTGGGAGCCGCCCGGCTCGCGGCGGCCTTCCCGGGTCTCGTAGAGGAAGTGCGCACCGCTGCCGCCGCTCCGGAGCCGCTCGTGCTCACCGGCCCTCCCGCCCTGGTGGGCGAGCTCGCCCGCGGGCTGGCGCAGGGGGGCGACCGGAGCCTCGTCCGGGAGCTCTCGGTGGCCGCGCTCCGCGACGACGCGCTCGGCGGCGCAGCTGCGCTCGTCCACGTCGTCAGGGGCGAGCTGACGCCGACCGACGAGCACGCGCTCGCGACCGCGGGATGGCATCGCGTCCCCGTCGTCTGCCTTCCCGGCCTGACGCGGAATGCCAAGGACTT
>JBBILK010000560.1:0-2030 GCA_037444965.1 Actinomycetota bacterium
GGGCGACGACGGCCAGAAGGGCTGGTACCCCGCGAGGGCCTCCCAGAGGATGACGCCGACCGACCAGACGTCGGCGGCGGGCGTCGACTCGCTGCCGGCCAGGCGCTCGGGAGAGATGTAGGCGAGCGTGCCCGGGACGTCGCCGGTGGCGGTGAGCGCATCCGCCTGCTCGAGCTGCGCGAGGCCGAAGTCGAGCAGGCGCACGGAGACCTCGTCGCCGTCGGCGAGGAGGACGTTCGCGGGCTTCACGTCCCGGTGGACGATCCCGCGGTGATGTGCGTGCGCGAGCACGTCGAGCACCTGGGCGCAGGCCTCGACAGCCGAGGCGTCGTCGAGCGCGCCGGCCCGGATCGCCTCCCGCAGGGTCCTGCCGGCCACGTACTCGTAGGCGACGTACACGTGCCCGTCATCGCGCTCGACCGCGAACACCCGGACGCAGTGAGGGCTGCGAAGGCGTGAGACCGCGACGGCCTCTCGCTCGGCCCGGGCACCGGCCTTGCCCTCCCGGGGCACGATCTTCAGCGCGAGCTCGCGGTCGGCGATGATGTCGCGCACGAGCCAGACCGAGCCGGAGCCGCCGCTCCCGAGGGGCCGCAACGGCCGGTAGCGGCGGAGGATGAGCCCGTCTGGCTGTCGGAGAGCTGCGGCCTGCCCCATGCGTCGCCGCACCCTTGGCCGTAGCGCTTCGAACTCCTGCCTCGCGCCGGCCGAATGGAGGTTTGCTGGTATGCTCGGCGAACTTTTTCCGCAGGCCTGCTGCCGTCTCAACCGCTACCGTCCCTCTTGCCGTGGCCGATCGGGACAGAACCGACGCCGACGACATCGAGTTCGAGTTCTTCGACGAGCCGCCCACGATCGAGCGGACTCGGATCGAGGAGCCACCGCCGAAGCGAGGCGGCGGCCCGCCGCTTCGTCCCCGAGCCCCCGGGCGAGCACCGCTTGGCCGGCTCGCCCTCCTGATCGGAGGCGCGATCGTGCTCGCCGTCGTCCTCGTCTTCTGGATCTCGAGCTGTCGCTCGGACCAGAAGAAGGGCGCCTACGAGGACTACCTGCAGGACGTCGGTGCGATCGCGCAGGACTCCGAACAGGTCGGCCAGCAGCTGAACGAGCTCCTTACGACGCCGGGGGCCACGCTCGAGGACCTCCAGACCGGCCTCGACGGTCTCGCGAAGCAACAGGGGCAGCTCGTCACGCGGGCCGACGCGCTGACCTCGCCGGGCCCGCTCGTCGAGGAGCAGGGGAGCCTCGTCGAGTCGATGCAGCTGTTCGAGAGCGGCCTCGCGGGCATGAGCGAAGCCTTCTCGCGGATCGAGCTCGCCAGCGACCCGGACGCCGCCGGCCAGACGCTCGCGGAGCAGGGCGGCCGGCTGATCGCCGGCCAGGTCGTCTACGACGACCTGTTCAAGGGACGGTCCGAGCAGGTGATGAAGGACGAGGGCGTCGCCGGCGTGCCGGTCCCGGGCCTGGACTTCCTCGTCAACCCGGAGCTACTCACCGCCGACTCGCTGACCGAGCTCGTCAAGCGGGCGCAGGGCGGCGGCGGCGAGGGTGGCGAGGTCACCGGCCTCCACGGCAACGGCATCGACGGAGTCGAGGTGACTCCGCCGGCCGAGGGGCAGTCGCTCTCGGTCGACGAGGAGAACACGATCGTCGCCTCCGACCAGCTGGCGATCAAGGTGCTCGTCACGAACTCGGGCGACTTCCAGGAGACCAAGGTGCAGGTGACGCTGACGATCGCCTTCCCCGAGCCGATCAAGAAGCAGCAGACGATCGACGCGATCGGCGCCGGTGACACGAAGACGGTCACGTTCAGCAGCTTCACGAACATCGACTTCGGCAGGCCGGTGACGCTGAAGGTGGCCGTCAAGCCGGTGCCGGGCGAGACGAACACCGACAACAACTCGGTCGAGTATCCGGTCATCTTCACGCTCGAGTGACCCGCCGGCCGTGACGGTCTCCGGCACCACCGCTGCCTGGATCGCGATCGCGGCAGCGGCCCTTGCCGTGGTCGCGCTCCTGCTCGGGATCGC
>JBBILK010000561.1:0-2024 GCA_037444965.1 Actinomycetota bacterium
ACGAGCCTGGTCGTGAAAGCCTCGCGGCCGCAGAAGTTCAAGACACGGCGCTACACGCGCTGCAACCGCTGCGGACGGCCGCGCGCCGTCTACAAGAAGTTCGGTCTCTGCCGGATCTGCCTGCGGGAGCTCGCCCACGCCGGCGTCATCCCCGGCATGACGAAGAGCTCCTGGTGACGGGCCGGGGTCTGTGATGCTCACCGATCCGATCGCCGACATGCTCACGCGGATCCGCAACGCGAACCGCGCCCTCCACGAGACGTGCGAGATGCCCGCCTCGACGCTGAAGGTCGAGATCGCCCGCCTCCTCAAGGAGGAGGGGTACGTCAAGGACTACCACGTCGAGAAGGGCGACACGTTCGATACGCTCGTGATCGAGCTCAAGTTCGGGCGGAACCGCGAGCGGGTGATCACCGACCTGAAGCGGATCTCGAAGCCCGGGCGGCGCATCTACGCGCGGAAGGACAGGCTCCCGCGCGTCCTCGGCGGCATGGGGACCGCGATCCTCTCCACGTCGCGGGGGGTGGTCACGAGCCGGCAGGCACAGGAGCTCGGGATCGGCGGCGAAGTGATCTGTTTCGTCTGGTAGGGCCATTTGCTGCGCAAATGGTTAAGAAGAGGTTCGGATAAGAGAATGAGACTCAGGTCTTCTAACCGTTTCGACTCCGAAGGAGGCGAAACGGCATGAGCAGAATCGGGAGAAAGCCAATTCGAGTTCCGGCCGGCGTCGAGGTGTCGATCGCCCCCGGCCGCGTCGGCGTCAAGGGCCCGCTCGGGCAGCTCGAGCAGGCGGTTCCGCACCGCATCTCGATCGAGCGGCAGGACGGCGAGCTCCTCGTCACGCGGCCGACCGACAGGGGCGAGGACCGTGCTCTGCACGGGCTCACGCGCACGCTCGTCGCGAACATGGTCGAGGGCGTGACGAAGGGCTTCGAGAAGCGGCTGGAGATCCACGGCGTCGGTTACCGGGCGCAGTTGAAGGGGGCCGACCTCGAGCTCGCGCTCGGTTTCTCGCACCCGGTGCCGTACCGGGCGCCCGAGGGGATCGCCTTCGAGGTGCCTCAGCCGACCCAGATCGTCGTCAAGGGGATCGACAAGCAGCGTGTCGGCCAGGTGGCGGCGGAGATCAGGTCGATCCGCCCACCCGAGCCGTACAAGGGGAAGGGCGTCCGCTACGTCGGCGAGTACGTGCGGAGGAAGGTCGGGAAACGCGCATGAGCACGATGACGGGATCCGAGCTGCGCCGCCGACGACACCGGCGCGTTCGCAAGAAGGTGTCCGGAACGGCCGAGCGGCCGCGCCTCGCCGTCTTCAGGTCCAACCGGGGCGTCTTCGCCCAGCTGATCGACGACGACACGGGCCGGACGCTGGCCTCGGCGAGCTGGCTCACGCTGCGGAAGGGCTTCAAGGGCACGAAGTCGGAGCAGGCGGCCGCCGTCGGCAAGGCGCTGGCCCAGCAGGCGAAGGCGGCGGGGATCGTCGAGGTCGTGTTCGACCGTGGCGGCTTTCTCTACCACGGTCGCGTCAAGGCGCTCGCCGACGCCGCACGTGAAGGAGGTTTGAGGTTCTAGATGGCCGCCCCCGAGTTCGCATCCGAGCGTGAGCTCAAGGAGCGCGTGGTCGAGATCAACCGCGTCGCCAAGGTCGTCAAGGGCGGCCGGCGGTTCTCGTTCACCGCGCTCGTCGTGATCGGCGACGAGGTCGACCGCGTCGGCGTCGGCTACGGCAAGGCGCGCGAGGTGCCGCTGGCGATCTCGAAGGCCGTCGACGACGCCAAGAAGAACCTCTTCTCCGTGCCCAAGGCCGGCTCGACGATCACCCACGAGGTGATCGGCGAGTTCGACGCCGCCCGGGTGCTGCTCAGGCCGGCGAGCCCGGGCACCGGCGTGATCGCCGGCGGCGGCGTCCGCGCCGTGCTCGAGCTCGGGGGTATCCGTGACATCCTCGCGAAGAGCCTCGGCACGACCAATCCGATCAACATGCTCAAGGCGACCGTCGGTGCGCTCCAGAGCCTGAAGCGGCCC
>JBBILK010000562.1:0-2021 GCA_037444965.1 Actinomycetota bacterium
CGAGGAACAGTGCAAGGCGAACCTCCAGCGCTTCGTCGCCGAGGGGCGCGGGCTCCCCGCCGTCGCCTCCGCCGAGGCCCGGGAGACCCTTGCCGCCGTCCTCGTCGGCCTCGGCCGGCTCGCCGTCGAGCACCCGGAGATCGAGGCGGCCGACGTCAACCCACTCATCCTCGGGGCGGACGGCGCGGTGGCCGTCGACGCCCTGATCGTGCTCGGGAAAGGAGACCGATGAGCGACGCCGTCCTCTACGAACGCCGCGGCCCCGCGGCCTGGCTGACCTTGAACCGCCCCGACAAGCTGAACGCCTTGAACCGCGAGATCGTCGCCGGCCTCCACGAAGGCATGGACGAGGCGCTCGCCGACGACGAGGTCAAGGTGGTGGTTCTGACCGGCGCGGGACGGGCGTTCTCGGCCGGCTTCGACATCTCGGCCGAGGCGGCCGGCGGGATCGAAGGCGCGTATCCCTGGCGCGAGGAGCTCGCGAAGGACGTCGAGGTCGGGATGCGCCTCTGGGCCCTTCCCAAGCCGACGATCGCGGCCGTGCGCGGCTGGTGCCTCGGCGGAGCCTGCGAGCTCGCGATGGCCTGCGACCTCGTCGTCGCCGCCGAGGACGCGCGCTTCGGCGAGCCCGAGATCCGCTTCGGCTCGGGTCCCGTCTCGCTGCTGATGCCGTTCGTGCTCGGCCAGAAGAAGACGAACGAGCTGCTCTTCACGGGCGACGCCGTCGAGGCGGCCGAGGCGGAGCGGATCGGCCTCGTCAACCGCGTCGTCCCGGGCGATCGGCTCGAGGCCGCCGTCGTCGAGCTCGTACGCAAGATCGCCCCGACGCCGCTGCCGGTTCTGCGCCTGACGAAGATCGCGCTCGTCCGCGCCTACGAAGCGATGGGGCTCCGCCAGGCGGTGAACCTGAACCTCGAGAACTCGGCGATCCTGAACACCGTCGACACCCCCGAGCAGCAGGAGTTCAACCGGATCGCGAAGGAGGAGGGCCTGAAGGCCGCGCTCGCCTGGCGCGATTCCCGCTACGGGGAGCTCTGATGCCCCGCGACCCCAAGCACGACGCCCTCTTCGAGCCGCTCCGGATCGGCCCGAAGACGCTTCGCAACCGCTTCTACCAGGTCCCCCACTGCTGCGGCTTCGGCTCCGAGAAGCCGCTCCACCAGGCGCACTTCCGGGCGCTGAAGGCCGAGGGCGGCTGGGCCGCAGTGAACACGGAGTACTGCGCGATCAGCCCCGACTCCGACGAGACTCCGTTCATCTCGGCGCGGCTCTGGGACGACGAGGACGTGCGCGCCCTCGCCGCGACCTGCGAGCTGGTGCACGAGCAGGGCGCGCTCGCCGGCTGCGAGCTCCACCACTCGGGCGTCCACTGCCCCCGCCGCCAGTACCGGCTGCCTGCGATCGCGCCCTCGCAACTCGCGTCCGACTACCTGCTCGTCGTCCCGAAGGCGATGGAGCGGGACGACATCCGCCGCGTGCAGCGCGACTGGGTCGAGGGCGCGCGACGGGCACGGTCGGCCGGCTTCGACCTCGTCTACGTCTACGGCGCCCACAGCTACCTGCCGATGCAGTTCCTCTCGCCCTTCTACAACAAGCGGACGGACGAGTACGGCGGCTCGCTCGAGAACCGCGCCCGCTTCTGGCTCGAGACGCTCGAGCTCGTGCGCGAGGCGGTGGGCGACGATTGCGCGATCGTCTCGCGGATCGCCGTGGACGCGCTCGGGCCCTACGGGGTCGCGCTCGACGAGGGCCTCGCGTTCATCCGCCTCGCCGACCACCTCGTCGACCTCTGGGACGTGAACGTCGGCTCGGCGCTCGAGTGGTCGAAGGACTCGGGCGCCTCGAGCCTCTTCGCGGAGGGCTGGCAGCTCGAGTGGACGCGGCGGGCGCGCGAGGCGACCGCGAAGCCGATCGTCGGCGTGGCGCGCCTGACGAGCCCCGACCTGATGGCGGAGATCGTCTCGAGCGGCGTCTGGGACGTGATCGGCGCCGCCCGGCCCTCGATCGCCGACCCGTTCCTG
>JBBILK010000563.1:0-1362 GCA_037444965.1 Actinomycetota bacterium
GGTGAAGCCCCGCGCGACCTGGGCCGGGATCGACTCGAGTGCCTGCCCGAGGTCGGCGACGCTCGCGGCGTCCGTGAAGCGGCCGCGCGTTCCCCCGACCAGCTCGAGCTCGCCCGGGTCGCGGCCTGCCGCGGTCATCGCCTGCGCGAGGCGGTCGAGGTCCTCCGGCTTCGGCGAGCCGAGCGGGTTGAAGCCGCTCCCGTGGCGGACGAGACGTCGCAGGAGCCGCTCGTGGAGCGCGCTGCCGCCGAACCAGAGCGTCGGACCGCTCTCCCGGTAGGCCTTGGGCTCGAAGTAGACGTCCGAGAACCGGTAGTGCCGTCCCTCGAACGAGGCGGGCGTGTCGCGCCAGAGCACCTCCCACGCGGCGAGGTGCTCGTCGAGCCGCTCGCCCCGCTGCTCGAACGGCACGCCGAGCGCCTCGTACTCGGCCCGGTGCCAGCTCACCGTCGGCTGCACGACGAGGCGACCCTCGGCGAGCAGGTCGAGCGTGCCGAGCTCACGGGCAAGCAGCAGCGGATGGCGGAGGGGCGGAATGACCGCTCCCGCGATCAGGCGCAGCCGCGTCGTGGCCGCCGCGATCGCGGCGAGCAGAACGAGCGAGCTCGGCCAGGGTGTCCGCGGATCCTGGTTGCCCGGGAGTGCGTACTCACGCGGGTTCTCGGGAACGCCCTCGGCATCCGCTCCCCGGCCGAGGACGATGTGCTCGCTCACCATCACGCCGTCGAAGCCCGCCTCCTCGGCCTCGACCGCGAAGCGCACGAGCGCCCGCAGGTCGCCCGGCGGCACGAGCGTCCAGTTCTCGCTGAGGACGAGGATCAGGCGGGGAGGCACGCGCGCATTCTGGCGGAACCTCGCTGCCACGGCCGGTGTACGCCTCTTGACACGATCAGGAGGAGGAGATGCGCAGGGTCGTCTGCATGCTCACCGTCGTAGCGTCGCTCGCCTTCGCCGGCGATGCGCTCGCCGGATGCTGGGCTACGGTCGGCATCAGCCCGCTTCCGAGCGGCGTCGAGGCCGGCTCGACCTGGAACGTCGGCGTGCGCGTTCTCCAGCACGGACGAACGCCACTTGCCGACGCGAGACCGAACGTCCTGATCCGGAACGAGAACACGGGCGTGACAAGGTCGTACGCCGCCCTCGCCCAGGCGGAGCCAGGACTGTACAGAGCGACCATTGCCTTTCCGGCCGCCGGGGACTGGTCGGTGGCCGTGAACGACGGCTTCCCCGTCCCCGAGTGCGCCCAGACGCACACGTTCGGGACCTTCGTGATCGGCCCTGCGCCACGCCTCCCGGTGGCGGGGGCTTCAACCCGTGGTCGGTGGTCGGCGCGGCGCCTGGCGGCGCTCGCGGCCGCCCTTC
>JBBILK010000563.1:1372-2013 GCA_037444965.1 Actinomycetota bacterium
GGCGCGGCGCTCGGAGCGCTGACCGCCGCAGCGGCCTTCCTCCTCTTCCGGCGCGGGCGCTCACCGGGGACGGCTGCCGAGACGTTTGGGGGAGGAGGTCGTCGAGGATCACGACGAGCTCGGAAGCGGCGCCGGGCACCACGAGGAGCTGTATGTCGTCGTGTCCGGGCACGCCGTCTTCACGGTCGACGGGGTCGAGCTCGACGCGCCGGCGGGAACCTGCGTCTTCCTCGACGATCCAGCGGAGCGGCGGGCTGCCGTGTCGAAGGCGCCGGGCACGGTCGTCCTCGCGGTCGGCGGCGCGCGGGGAGAGCCATACCGGGTCTCGCCCTGGAGTACACGTTCCGGGCCGGACACGCGACGAGGAACGGGCGCCCCGAGGAAGCCGTCGCGCTGATGCGCGAAGGCCTCGACCGCTATCCCGGGAACCCGAGCCTCCTCTAGAGACCGCCCTGGCCGGCGGCGGCGGGCTGCTGGTTTGCCCGGTAGATGCGCTCGCGGAGGGCCTGCGGGTCGTCGACACCGCCGAACCGGAACTGATCGGTCGGATCGTCGCTCGCCGTGTCGAAGTCGACGGCGCCGACCTTGAGGATCCGGTCGATCGGGCTCTGGGTGATCGTCACGTTCTGGACCCGGTCGAT
>JBBILK010000564.1:0-2010 GCA_037444965.1 Actinomycetota bacterium
CAGCGGCAGCGTCGGGAGCACGATGCCAGCCCCGAGCATCATCACGAAGGCGATCGCGATCACCGCGACGACCGAGGGGGTTCCGAGGATCTGCCGCGCGCCGCTCCGCTCCGCCGCCTCGCCGGCCATGTCAGCCGGGCACCTGGGCGGGCTTCATCGTCTCCGGTGAGCGGGCGACGAGCGCGAGCGCCAGGGCCGTCGGCACGGCGGCGAGCGCGAACGCCCAGGTGAAGCCGAGCCCGCTGCTCGCGAAGCCGGCCACGACGGGCCCGACCATGAAGCCGAGATCGCCGAAGAAGCGGAACACGCCGACGCCCGTTCCCGACTCCCGCTCCGGCACCACGTCCGCCAGCATCGCACCGGGTGGGACTCCGGCGAAGCCCGAGGCGACGCCGAGCACCGCCATCAGGGCTCCGAGGGCGACGGGCGAGCCGGCCCAGCCGAGGCTGACCGTCACGGCGGCGAGACCGGCGAGCGCCGGCACGAGCACCGCCTTGCGTCCGCGCCGGTCGGAGAGGCTGCCGGCCGGGTAGAGGACCGCCAGCTCCGTCGCCAGGGAGACGGCGAAGACGACGCCGATCGCGGCCGTCGACATCGCGAGCTCGTCCTTCCCGAACAGCGGCACGAGCGTGTCGAAGACGGCCGCGACCATCCACATGTAGGCGAGGTTCGCGACCGCCACGGTCAGCAGGCCCGGCCGCCGGAGGGTCGCCCGTAGTCCCTCGCGTTCCGTCGCCGCGGGCTCGGGGCTCGCGGGCTCGGGCTGCGGCACGACGAGCAGGTAGAGGAGCGCGGCGAGCGCGAGCAGGCCCGCGTTGACGAAGAGCGGGCTCGCGAGCCCCAGGTGGTCGGCGACGAAGCCCGCCGCGAAGCCGCCGATCACGACGCCGACGTTGAACGAGCCGTAGAAGACGCTCAGCGTCCGCGCCATCCGGTGTTTCGGAACGACCTTGAGCAGGTAGCTGAAGAGGGCGGCGAACGCGATCGCCGAGCCGACCCCCGCGGCGGCCCAGCAGACGACGGCCGCCGGGTAGCTCGGCGCGAGCCCGGTGGCGAGCGAGAACAGCGCCACGAGCGCGAACCCGCCGGCACCCGCCGCCCGCTCGCCCACCCGGTCGACCAGCACGCCGGCACCGAGATCGGAGAGCAGCCTCGTCAGCCCGTACGCGGCGACGAAGACGCCGACGCCCCCGTACCCGACCCCGAAGTCCCGGACGTAGAGCGGGAGGACGGGCAGCACGACGCCGATCCCGATCGTCATCACGAACGCGACGAGGACGACCGCGCGGACCGAGCGGTCGGCGAGGATCAGCCGAACGCCGATCCGCTCATCGGCGGAGGACGTCATCGGCACTACGCCGGCGCGCTCGACGGCACTCCGCGGCGGAGGCGCTCCGGCGTCATCGTCGAGGCGAGCACGAGGAAGGCGAGCACCGTTGCGAGCAGAACCCACAGCGTGGCCGTGAAGCTCCCGCTCGCGTCGCGGACGGCGCCGAGGACGAGTGGGGCGAGCGCTGCGAGGCAGTAGCCGGCGCCGAGCATGAGGCCGGCGACCGCACCGACCTGGGCCGGGTCGCCGGCGACGTCGAGCGGCAGCGTCATGATCAGGGCGAACAGGCCGCCGTTCGCCGCCCCGTAGGCCGTCGCCCAGAGCCAGCCGCCGCCCGGGAGCAGCAGCACGCCGAGCAGGGCGACCGCCTGCGCGCCTGCGAGCGCGACGAGCAGGAAGCGGCGTGACCCGCGCCGGTCGGCGATCCACGCGATCGCAAGCCCGCCCGGGATCGAGGCGATGTTGAGCGCCGCGAGCAGGCCCCCCGCGCTCCCCTCGCCCCAGCCACGCTCGACGTACGAGTCGGGAAGCCAGGCGTTCAACCCGTAGAAGCCCATTCCGAGCAGGGCGAACATGGCGACGAGGATCCAGGCGGTCCGGCTGGCGATCGGCAAGCGCGGCGGGCGGAAGGGGACGCGCACGTGGGCCGGCTCGCGCCGCGTCTGCCAGAGCCAGCCGGC
>JBBILK010000565.1:0-2009 GCA_037444965.1 Actinomycetota bacterium
GAACGGCATCAGGACGTCGAAACGGCGGGTCTGGAGCAGCTCGAGGAGCGCGCCGACGAAGCGTTCGTGACCGCGGCCGGCCACGGGCACCAGGTGCACCGCCCGCACGTACCTGCTGCGGCCGCGCGGGCGTCGCGTGTCGTGCGCGATCTCGCACTCGTCGCCGGCGCGCGTGAGCGCCCGGAGCGCGGCGAGCACCGCGTAGGACGCACCGTCCGGGACGAGCACCCTCGCCATCGCCGCCGCAGCCTATTCGGCGGGCCGGAGAGCTACTTCCGCACGAACTCGGCCTGGCCGAGCATCGTCCCGTACCTGCCCGCGCTCGGCTTCCCTACGCCCGGCCACACGTACCAGGTGTAGAGGCCGGGCCCGAGCTTGTAGCTCCGTCCCTCGAACGACCAGCGCTGCCGTAGCTGCACGGTCGGGCTCCTCGGCCAGAGGCTCAGGATCTTCCGGCCGGAGCGGTAGAGCTGGACGTTGTAGTACGTGGCCCCGCTCGACGCGCGCCAGCGGAGCCGCGGCGCGCTCCTGACGGCCGCGCCGTCGGCCGGGGCAATCAGCGCGTTCGCCCGTCCCTCGACGACGATCGCGACGCCCGTCGAGTGGTTGCCGCCCTCGTCGTAGGCGACGAGCAGGTAGCGGTATTGCCGGCCCTGCTCGAGCCGGGAGTCGCGGAAGGTCCGCTTCGTGCCCTGGTAGAGCTCGTCGCCGAGCTCGCCGTTCCTGCCCGGTTGCCTGATCAGCTCCACGTAGGCGAGGTCGGGATCCGCGGGTGGCCTCCATCTGAGCCTGACCGCCAGGTTGCCGTAGCTCACGCTCACGCTCGTGACCTCTCCCGGCGGGAAGTCGGGTTGGGAATCGAAGGGCACGTCGCTCGACGTGGGATCGGCACCCTCGGTCGCGGAGACGGTGATCGTGGCGGTGCGGACCTCCGCATTTCCGGAGTCGTCGATCGCCGTGAAGGTAACGAGGGTCTCGCCCGGCTGCAGGAGCAGCGGCAGGTCGCTGGTCGCGGTCGGCTCGGTGTCGACGAGGTCGTCGGCGTCGAGGTACGAGAGCCAGGCGAGGACGAGCTGCGAGAAGCGCGAGACGGGGCCGGGAGACTTGATCACGAGGTCGCGCGGGCTGACGAGAACCGGCGCCGTCGTGTCGACGACGGTCACGGCCAGCGAGTCCTTGGCCTTGGCACCCGCGCTGTCCTTCGCCGTGCAGACGATCGTCGTCGGCCCGAGCGGGAAGACGGCTCCCGACTTCGGCGAGCAGGTCGGCTGGAGCCCTCCGTCTTCCCGGTCGTACGCGTTGACCGTGTAGAAGACGACCGTCCCGCCCGGGCTGTTCGCCTCGAGCGGGCCGCTCGGGCCCTCGATCCGGACCGTCGGCGGCGCGTTTCCGCCGCCCTCGGGCGGCGGCGTCGTGGGCGTGCCCTTGGTCGTCGCCGGGCTGGTCGTCGTGCCGGGATCCGTCGTCGTCCCGGGATCGGTGGTGGTGCCCGGATCGGTCGTCGTCCCCGGCTCGGTCGTCGTCCCCGGCTCGGTCGTCGTCCCCGGCTCCGTCGTCGTGCCGGGGTCAGTCGTCGTCCCCGTATCCGTGCTCGTCGCGGGGTCGGTGGTCGTCGCAGGATCTGTCGTCGTCCCCGGCTCCGTGGTCGTCGACCCGGCCCCCGTGTCGGTCGTTGAGCTGGCCCCGGTGTCCGTCGTCTCGGGTGGCGGGATGATGCCGGCGAGCGAGAGGTCGCCCCCGAGCGTCCAGGACGAGAACACGAACCCGCCGCAGGCGAGCGCGACGAGCGCGAGGACGATGACGAGGCGCCGCAACATCGAGATCCCGGGGGGCGCCGAATCTTACGCTATCGGTGGAAGAAGCGAACGGATCTGCTCGCCCGGGCCACGACGGAGCGCAGCCGCTCCCTCAGGTCGGGCTCGAGCTCGGGCGTCGCTGCCGCCGGCGCCGGCTCCTCGGCGTGCGTGCGAGCCTGTTGCAGCTCGAGCCTCGTGTTCCAGAGCTCGACC
>JBBILK010000566.1:0-2006 GCA_037444965.1 Actinomycetota bacterium
CGACGCCGACTCCGAACGACTGCTTCCGGACGGTGAACGTCTCGCGGGCGCCTGCCCCCTGCCGCCTGATGCAGATCCCCTCGAAGACCTGGATTCGCCGCCGCTGCCCCTCGATCACCTGGAAGTGGACGCGCACCGTGTCACCCGCCTTGAAGGCGGGCACCTCGCGCAGCTGGCGGCGCTCGATGGTCTCGATCAGGTTGCTCATCGCGAGAAGGGGGCTCGGGCCGACCGGGAATGCTAGCGAAAGCCGATTCGGTTCGGCGGCCAGTAGACGAAGAAGACGGGGCCGACCATGTCCTCGCGCGAGATCGGGCCCCAGACCCGGCTGTCGCAGGAGAGCCCGCGGTTGTCGCCCATCATGAAGTACTCGTCCTCGCCGAGCTCGACCGGCGCGAAGCTCCCCTCGGCTCTGCGATCCGGCTCGAGGTACGGCTCCTCGAGCTCGGTGCCGTCGATGTAGACCGTCCCGTTCTCCTCGGCGATCCGCTCCCCGGGCAGACCGACGATCCGTTTCACGTAGGTGCCGCCCGCGCCGCACGCTTCCTCGACCCCCGGCGGCGGCTGGAAGACCACGATGTCCCCCCGCTTCGGGTCGCGGAAGTGGTAGATGAACCGGTTCGCGATCACCCGGTCGTTGTAGCCGGCCTCGCAGCCGGCTCCCGGGCGCGCGCAGTGCAGGGTCGGCTCCATCGACGAGGAGGGGATCCGGTAGGGGTTGACGACGAACGCCTTGATCAGGAGTACGGCGGCGACGGCGATCGCGATCGTCAGCGTCCAGTCGGCGATCGTGCGCCACGGCTTCGGGAGCCGCTCGGTGAGGCGGTCGATCGGACCTCTCAGCGGAGACTCCGGGCTCGGCTCTGCTCGCGACGCCAGGCATCGATCCGTCCGTGATCGCCGGAGAGGAGGACGTCGGGAACGCGCCAGCCCCGGTACTGCGCCGGTCGCGTGTAGTGCGGGTACTCGAGGCCGCGCCCCAGCTCCACCGAGAACGTCTCGACGAGCCCGCTCTCCTCGCTCCCGAGCGCGCCGGGGAGGCGGCGCGCGACCGCGTCGAGGACGACCATGGCCGGCAGCTCGCCGCCGGAGAGGACGTACGGGCCGATCGAGAGCGTCTCGGTGGCCAGGTACTCGACCACCCGCTCGTCGAAGCCCTCGAACCGCGCGGAGAGGAGCGTCAGCTGCGGCTCGCCGGCAAGCTCCTCCACGAGCTCCTGGTCGAGCTGCCGCCCCTGCGGCGAGAGCGCGACGATGCGGCGGGGCCGGTCGGCTCCGTAGACCGCCTCGAGCGCGGCGTCGACGACGTCGACGCGGAGGACCATCCCCGCGCCGCCGCCGTACGGCTCGTCGTCGACCTGGCCGGCTCTCAGCGGCGTGAAGTCCCGGTAGTTGAAGAGCCGGAGCTCGAGACCGGCTCCCAGCACGGCAGCGAGCGGCCGCCGCTCGGTCAGCCAGGCGAAGGCTTCCGGGACGAGCGTGAAGACGTCGATTTGCACGAAGGCGCAGGTTAGACGTTCACTCGGACCCGACGAGGCCGGAGGCGACGACGATCCGGCCGCCGGCGAGGTCGACGCCGAGCACGCACTGCTCGACCAGCGGCAGCGCGACCCCGGTGTCGAGCTCGAGCACGTCGTTCGCGACGCCAGGCGCGACCTCGACGACCGTGCCGAGGGCGCGGCCGCCCTCCTCCACCACGGCGAGCCCGACGAGCTGGAAGACGTAGTACTCCCCCTCGCCGAGCGGCGGCAGCTGTGAGATCGGGACCGTGAGCTCGGTGCCGCGAGCGACGGGGCGATCCAGCCTGATCACGAGGCGCCCGCCCGAGCGCTTGGCCACCACGACGGTCGCCGGCTCGCGATTCGCGTAGACCGTGGCGCCGACGGCGAAGCGCGACGGGTCGTCGCTCGCGGACTCGACGACGAACGAGCCATCGAGCCCGTGGGGCCGGCCCACCCGGCCTACGGCGACCCAGCGGGTCACTCGACGATCTCGAGCAGTAGCCT